>DASXRA010000304.1:0-11179 GCA_036506855.1 Jatrophihabitantaceae bacterium | reverse complement strand
GACCATCTGTGGTTCGCCACGGTCGACATGACGACCGGCGATCAGGTATCCGATGTCCAGTCTGAACTGGCGTCCTACTACGCCGGGCTGCTCGCCCAGGGCGGCTACATCAAAGCTGGACGCGCGTTCCACGACTCGTGGAAGGCTGCCCTCGACAGCGGCAGGTACCGGGTCTTGCCCGAGAGCCTCGATCCGAAGACGTTCAGGCCGATTAGTAAAGGCAACCAACTTCGACCCGAATACGTCGACTCCGCACTGTTCCTGTGGCTCACCACCGGTGACAAGGTATTTGTCGACCGGGCCGTCGAGTACTACAAGAATGTGAAAGCGACCAGCCTGACGCCGAACGGCTACACCATCCTCACCGACGTCGTCGCCGAGAAGCAGGGCGACTTCACCTCGGCGTACTGGTACTCGGAGAACATGAAGTACTACTACCTCATGTTCGGCCGACCTCAGCGCTTCGACTACGCCAACAACTACCTCACCACAGAGGGGAATGTACTGAAGGGCCTCCTCAGCCCAAGCTGAGTCCAGACCTCAACCCTGGAACCTGGAGCGGCCGGGACAAAGTAACGGCACGCCCACGCTGGCCAGCACCGGTATCGGACAACCAGAACACCATAGATCCGCGCTCACCGGCCTGGATCGAATTCTCACCTGCCCCCCAAACAGCGGGCACAGCCTTGATCGAGAACTCTCGCTGCTCGACCCTTCTACTGACTGTTCAACAACGTTGCAGGGAACGGCCGGTGGTTCGACGGTTACATCGATAACCTCGACGGGTGCGGCGTCATGAGCCTCCCCGGGAGACCCACAGACCGTCTGGGCCCCGGCCCGCCCAACGGAATCGTGGAAAAGCGTGGCCGTGCTGCGGTTTCGAGGTCGGCGGGCCCGCTCCGAACGATCTATACGAGCGCAACGTGCGGGGGTCGATCGGCGGCGGTGGCTCCTCCGTAACGACGGTTACCGGAGCCGGCGCGCTCCCTAGTATGGGACGCTCTGTGACGGAGCTGGCCGTGGCTGGTCCGCCGACCGTGGCCGCCTCGAGCAGAACCTGACGGTCGCCGACAATCGAGACGGCCGCGCGTAGCGTCGTGCGACAAGTCGTCGGTCTTGCGGTTCGGAGGGCCCAGCGCCGACCGTGCGCGCGTCAGGTTGAACTCGGGTGGGACATGTCCCACCCGATGGCGCGTCAGGCGCGCCACGTACCGCGAGGTACCCCTCGAATGGGCCGTACTAAGGGGTCAGCGGCATGTAGCCCAGTGTTTACGGGGGTTGTCAGGTGGTTCAACTCCCCCCTTGCCCACCGATCAAGGCCCGGATTCGTGCCGGGCGCGTCCACGCTGCCGGCGACTCAGCCGACGACGGCGTGTTGCATCGCCCACAGCATCGCGGCAGCCCGCGTCGATACGCCGATCTTGGCATAGACGTGCTGGATGTGGTGGTCGGCTGTCTTCGGAGAGATGCAGAGCTGGTTGGCGATCTCTCCCGTCGTGAGTCCTCTCGCGGCGAGGCGTAGCACCTCGACCTCTCGACGGGTGAGCCCGCTCGGGTGCTGTGGCCGGCGCTTGTCATCGTGGCCGGAAGCCGCGAGCACCGCATGCGTCGTGCCTTGATCGAGCACGCCTTCCGCGGCGAGGCGACGGAGTTCGGCTGCCGCGTACTCCGCGGAGAATGCGGGACGATCAGCGCGGTCGGTGGTGAGGCCCACGTAGATGTCGGCGGCGGCCAAGACGCCACCACGGAGATCAGCGGCGTCGGCGCGTAGCCGCTTGTGGTAGCCCGACTCGTCGGCCTTCTCGTGGTGCGCGGCCGCGACCGGGTTGAGCGCGGCGAGGGCCGGCGATCGGCGCAGCATCTGCTCCGTCAGCATCGGATGAAGCTCAACACGGTCGAACTCGGCGCGGGTGAGAGGACCGGGCTTGTCCCAGATCGAGTTCGGGATGGCCGTCGTGCCGAACTCGTGGACCAAGGCGGCTCGTCGCAGTGTCGTGATCTCGTCGTCGGTGAGTCCGAGCAGGCTGGCGGCGTCGGCGCTGACCTGCGCGCATCGACGGCTGTGGCCTGCCATGTACGGCGACTTCAGGTCGATGAAGTCCGCTGCCACGCTGAGGGCGTTGTCGAGTTCGGCACCCTCGAGAATGCGGTGCGGCTTCGGCTCGAGGCCGAGCACGGCATCCCATGGCTCTGCCTTGTCGAGGCTCTCGAACCAGCCGCTTGCGTGCGCCGCGAAGAGGTCCGCGAGCGCCGGGTCGTACGTCTGGTCGCGTCGCTGACGTGCGGCGTCGAGGGCTTCGGCCGGTGAGAACAAGCGGCCAATGGCTTCCATGTCGTGACTGAGGTGCACGATCCGCATCGCCAGCGGGATCTGCTCACCGCTCGCGCCGGTTGGAAGCCCGTTGCCGTTCCACCGCTCGAAGGTGAAGCGCAGGGCGTCGCGAACGTCCGGACCGAAATCCAGCCGTCGCACCAGCATGTCGCCCACCTCGCAGCCCGAGGCGAAGTTGTGCACGGCCCACTCGTGCGCTCCGGCCTGGATCGACTGAACGACCTGCTCGCGCTCCTCCGGGGCGTGGTTGGCGGTCGCGAACGCGAGCACGTCGCGCATGACCTCCGCCGGATTCGCGGCGTCATGCACGAGCGTCCGGGCGCGAATGGCGATCTCATCGCCGAACACCGTGGCGACCTCGTGCGCATGCCCCGTGCAACCGATATAGCGCAGCAATGCCACCCAATAGACGGTTTCGCGCAATTCGCGATCGAGGCCGGCCTCGTCACACAACGCCGCGGCCAGCAGACACGATCTCAGTTGCGACTCGAGTGGCTGGCCGAACGCGTTGTCCTGCGCAAGGGCGAACGTCGCGACGAACTCGCCCAGCCGCAGTGACGGACCAGAAATGGGGAAACCTCCCGATGCCCCGCGCGAAAGCGACGCGCACGATGACGGTACACCGATCAAGAAATAGGCATGAAGCCTCGGACGCGCGCCAGGAGCCCTTGGTGCCGCGACACTGCTCACAAGGGAGAATTGAAATGATCCTGGCAACGACGAAGGTCGAGGATGTCGACCGCTTCCTGGACATTTTCTCGACCAAGGGCGCCGAGAAGAGAAAGGAACACGGGTCGAAGGGTTCGACTGTGTTTCGCGACCCGGTCGAAAATGACCGGGTCTGGGCGCTCTTCGACTGGGACGCAGAGGGCTGGCAGAAGTTCGTGTCCGACCCCGACGTCCCGGCGATCCTGAACGAAGCCGGACACATCGGTAAGCCTCAGGCAGCACAGCTCGCCGGCCAGTACGAGGCCTAGCCTCGGTCTGTCGCTCGAATGGCCCAGGCAGAATTGGCTGCCTGGGCCATTCGTGGCACGTCAGCGCCAATGACCAGTTACGTCGCCGGGGCCTCAGTCGCGGCGGTTTGCTGCATGATTTCGTAGATTTTCTGCGTGGTGTGCAGCACGCGGACCGTCATGTCCTTGTAGATCTGCATCGTATTCACTTTCACCATGCCGCTTTTCGTCAGACTGCTCGTCTTTGCCGACCAGAACAGTACGCCGGGTGATAGTGCAGCTCTTCGATTTCCGGCGCCATTGATATAGGTCTTTACGTCGCGGAAACCCAAGCCGACGAAGACGTCCTTCAGGTCCGCCGTGCTGATCATTTCATGGGTGCCGACGTTTATGCCGCGCAAGAGGGCAACGTATGTCGTTTCGGTCATGGCATCGATCCGTCCGGGATGAGCTTGCCGGGATTGAGGATGCCGTCCGGGTCGAGCGTGGCCTTGACCGCGCGGAGCACGGCGACGCCGAGGTCGCCGATCTCGGCTGTCATCCAGGGGCGGTGGTCCGCGCCGACGCCGTGGTGATGGCTGATCGTCCCGCCGCCGGCCGAGATCGCGTCGCCGGCGGCACGTTTCGCGGCCGCCCATTGCGCGATCGGGTCGGCGGCCGCGGCGCAGATCACGGTGAAGTACAACGAAGCGCCGCTCGGATAGACATGCGAGATATGACAGAGCACGAGAGGCGGCGTGCCGAGCGCGGTGAGCGCCGTCGTGATCGCGTCCCGGACGGCGCCGTAGAGCGGCCGGACGTTCGACCAGCTCGTCGCTGTCTCGAGCGTCTCGACCAGCGCACCTACGTCCAGGATCGCGTCGCGCAGGTACGGCCCTTCGTAGCGGCCCGCGCGCCAGCCCATCGCACTGTCGAGTGGTGTCCCGCCCGCCCGCGCCAGAATCCGGGCGGCGGCGGCCCGCCGGGCATCGACCGCGTCCGCGTCGCCCTCGTAGCACGTGATCGCCAAACAACCGGAAACGCCGGACGCCCCGGCGACAGCCGCGTTGATCGCCGTCTCGGCTTCGTCCGAGAGCCGCGTGACGGCGGGCAGCGCATCGTGCTGCGCCAGTTCGCGCAACGCCGCCTCACCGCTCGCGAAGTCGCCGAATACCCAGGCCTCGTCTCGCTGCACTGCCGGCACGGGACGCACCCGCAGCGTCACCTCGGTGATCACGCCGAGGGTGCCCTCCGAGCCGATGAACAGCTGGCGCAGGTCCGGTCCGGCTGCCGAGGCGGGAGCCCGGCCCAGTTCGAGCGTGCCGACCGGCGTTGCGACCTTGAGCGCGACGATCAGCTCGTCGAACCGTCCGTAGCCGGACGACGCCTGCCCCGCCGAGCGCGTCGCAGCGAATCCGCCGATGCTGGCGTGCTCGAAGCTCTGCGGGAAGTGGCCGATCGTCAGGCCGTGCGCCGCGAGCAACTTCTCGGCGTCGGGCGCCTTCAGGCCGGCTTCCAGGGTTGCCGTCATCGACTCGGCGTCGACCGAGACGAGCCGCACCAGGCGGCGCAGGTCGAGCGCCACCACAGCGACGAGACCCCCGCGCAGCGGCGACACTCCGCCGACCACGCTCGTGCCGCCGCCGAACGGCACGACGGCGAGGCGGTGCGAAGCGCACGCGCGCAGCACGGCGACGACCTCGTCGTGATCAGCCGGCAGCAGCACCGCGTCCGGCGCGGCTTCGAGTGCGCCGGCACGCAGTCGCAACAGGTCGGACGTGCTCTTGCCGGCGGCGTGCCGCAATCGGCTGGCGCGGTCGGTACGCACGTGGTCGGCGCCGACGACGGCAGTCAGCGCATCAAGCGCTCCGTCTGCGAGCCGTGTGTCCGGCAACTGGACGTCCGCCTCGGCGACCGCACACGTGTCGCGATGCGGAACCTGCAAACCCTGCTCCAGCAGTGTCCGCACCTTGTCGTCGAGGGTCACGCGGCGCTCGGGCAGGCCCCATCCTGACCAGAGCATGTCTTGGCTCGTCATCGCTATACAATCTTGCATGTGCCGACAGTTTGTAAAGACGGGTCGCTCAACCGGGCCCGCCGCGAACGCGACCTGGACGCGCTGGCGCACGAACCATACGTCGACGTACTGGTCGTCGGCGCAGGCGTCACCGGCGCGGGCGTCGCCCTCGACGCGGCCTCCCGCGGGCTGTCGGTCCTGCTGATCGACAAGCACGATCTCGCATACGGCACCAGCCGCTTCAGCTCCAAGCTCGTCCACGGGGGGCTGAGGTACCTCGCGCACGGCGAGGTCGGCATCGCCCACGAATGTGCCGTCGAGCGCGGCATCCTGCTCGCACATACCGCGCCGCACCTGGCCCGCCGCCTGGCGATGATGATCCCGCTGCTGCCGCAGGTCAGCCGCAAGCAGGCCGCCCTCGCCCGTGCGGGCTTCGTAGCCGGCGACGTACTGCGCACTGCGGCCCGCACCCCCTCGGCGCTCCTGCCGCGTTCCCGGCGGATCACGGCGACCGAGGTACTCGACCGCGCACCGGCCGTCCGGCCGGACGGGCTGCGCGGTGGCTTGCTGTACTGGGACGGCCAGCTCGAGGACGACGCGCGCCTCGTCGTCGCCCTGGCTCGAACCGCCGCCGCGCACGGCGCTCGGGTGGTCACGCGGTGCACCGCCGTGACGCTCACCGGCGACGGCGCCGAGCTGCGCGACGAGCTCACCGGCACCGCTCTCGACGTACGCGCCGGTACGGTCATCAACGCCGCCGGCGTCTGGGCCGGGGAGCTGGTGGACGGCATCGCGCTGCGCCCAAGCCGGGGCAGCCACATCGTGCTGCGCCGTTTGGTGCTCGGCGAGCTCACGGCCGCGATCACCGTGCCGGTGCCCGGTGAGTCGAGCCGCTTCGTGTTCGCGCTGCCGCAACGCGACGGGCGCGTGTACGTCGGGTTGACGGACGAGCCGGTGGACGGGCCGATTCCGGACGTCGCCGAGGCATCCGAGGACGAGGTCGCGTTCCTGCTCGACGTGTTGAACAGCGCGTTACGCGTCAGCGTCCGGCGCGACCAGGTGGCCGGCGCGTATGCGGGATTCCGCCCGTTGCTCGACGGCGGGACGGGCGGTACGGCCGACCTGTCGAGACGCTATGCGGTGCGTACCTCGCCGGACGGCGTGACGACCATCGTCGGCGGCAAGCTCACGACGTACCGTCGCATGGCAGAGGACGCGCTCGACGCGGCGATCGAAGCGCGCGGCTTGCAAGCCGGCCCGTGCGTGACCCGCCGGCTGCCCCTCGTCGGCGCGGCCGACCGCGACACACTCGCGCGCGTGCCCGCGCCGGCCCGGCTGGTCGCGCGCTACGGGACGGAGGCCACCGCGGTCATTGCCGAGGCGCCGCCCGAGCTACGCGCACCCATCGGAGGCGGGCTCGACATCACGCCCGCCGAATTGTGGTTCGCAGTACGCCACGAGGGCGCGCTCGACGCCGACGACCTGCTACACCGCCGCACCCGGATCGGGCTCATACCGGCCGACATAGGGCTCGCGCGCCCGGCGGCCGACGAGGCGTTGCGCCATGCCGGCTAGCAACGACTCGGTTCTCGACGAGATCCTGGACGCCGCGCGGTCGTGCGTCCTCGAGTTCGGGGCGAGCCGCACGACGCTCAGCGAGGTCGCCCGGCGCAGCGGCCGATCCCGTCCGACGATCTACAGCCGGTGGAGCGACGCGCGAGCGATGGTCGCCGACGTGCTCACCCGCGAGATGCTCGACATCATCGAGCAGGCGCGTCCGGATGACGCTGCCGATGCCCGCGCCGTGCTGGTCGATCATGTCGTCGCGATCACCGCGGCCGTTCGTGCGGACGCCCTGTTTCGCAAGCTCGTCGCCGTCGACCAGGACATGCTGGCGACGTACGTGTTCCAGCGCCTCGGTTCGAGTCAACAGGCCAGCGTGCGAATGCTCGAGGGATGGGTCCGCAAGGGCCAGCAGGACGGGTCGATCCGTCCCGGCAAGCCCGCCGTACTCGCGCGTATGGTGCTGCTGACCGCACAGTCCGCGATCCAGTCGGCGCAGCTCGTCGCCGATCGGCTTCCGCCGAAGCAGCTCGACCGGGAATTGCGACACTTGCTGGATTGCTATCTTGAGCCGCCCGCTCTCGCCGACGTCGCCGACAAGTCGTGAGAACTAGGCCGGCTCTTCCGGCTCGGTGACCCACGCAGAGAACACGGGGACGCCGTGCCACGGCCCACCGCCTTGCGCGACGGCTACCACGGCGTAGGGATGCCCGAACCGCAGGATCGCCGTCCGCCGCACGCCGCGCGGTTCGAGCATCGCGGTGGCCCGAATCCCGATAGCAGTCACCGCTGCCGCCTCGAACCCGGTGCGCGAATAGCGCGCGACCGCAGACTGCCTCGCCTCGAACTGATAGTCGCCGGGCGGCAGTAGCGCGATCAGCACGTCCGCGGCCGCCGCGAAACCGAACGCCGGCGCGATGAGCTCGTGCGTGCTCCGCGCCGACCAGGCCGGCAGCACGGCCGTGTGCCGCTCCTCGTTGCCCCGGTCGGACCGGCCCTCTACGACTGTCCACAGTGGAGAGTCGCCGAGCGGCAGGTCGAACAACGACCGCGTCCGCACCGAACCCAGCGCGATCTCGTGCGCTGCGGCGAGGACGGCTGCCGGCTCGGCGTCCGCGGACGCGATCACCGATGTGACTGCCAGCCCGTCGGTCGACGTCGCCGTGTGCACTGCGACATCGCCCAGCGTCTGCGTCGTGGCGATGAACGCGTCGTGCGTCTGCGGTGATCGCAGCGCCTGCGTCAGCCGCTCGGCCCACGCGCTGCGGACGCCGAGTTCCACCGACGGCGCGAGGTCGAAGGGCACCTCCCACGACACCCGCGTGGCCAGCGCCGACGCCAGGATCAGCACCGTCCGCGCAGTCACTGTCAGCGGGAATACGTCGATCAGACCGGACGTGTGCTCGCTTGCCCAGGCGTCGGCCTGCGCCTGCGTCGGCATGTCGCCGACCTCGACCTGCGCGGGTAGCCCGGCGAGCCAGTGGCCCATCGCGTCGGTCGAGGTCGACGCATCGCGCAGCCAGGTGGCGGCCGCAGAGGAGACCGCGGGATGCGGTTCGGTCAGCAGCGCTGCTGCCGCGTCCCGGGCTTCGTCGATGTCGGCGCCGAGTACGTCGGCGAGCCGTTCGCGAAGTTGTCCGGTCGCGGCCGGGGCGGCGAGCGCGAGCAGCAGCCAGGCCCCGAGCGGCGACGCGACGTGGTGCCCGTCCCCGACCGCGCCGTGGAACGTAGCGGCATAGCGGGCGACGGGACGGGCGATCATGAGCCGAGGCCCTTCATGAGCATCGCAGCGAGTACCGCAGCGCAGCGAGAACGCAGCGAGGAGCGGAGTGGAGGGCCTCGGCGGGAGACGCAGTCATGCCCGCCACTCTGCCGGAATTGGCTGGGCGTGAGCGAGGGCGCTGCGGCTTACGGTCACGCCATGCGCATCCGGATCATCGACGCGTTTACCGACCGGCCGTTCGCCGGGAATCCCGCCGCCGTCTGCCTGCTCGACGGCGACGCCTGGCCGGACACTGCCTGGATGCAGCGCGTGGCTGCCGAGATGAACCTGTCCGAGTCGGCGTTCGCGCGTCCGCTGCCGGCGGGCTCCGAGACCGACTGGGCGTTGCGTTGGTTCACCCCGCTGGTCGAGGAGAAGCTGTGCGGCCACGCGACGCTGGCCACCGCGCACGCCCTGCGTAGCGACCGCGGCAGCCCTGGCACGGTCAGCTTCAGCAGCCTCAGCGGCGTCCTGATCACGCACGCGCACGAGGACGGCAGCATCACCCTCGACTTCCCGGCTGCGCCGGTCGCCGAGAAGGCCATACCCGACGGTCTCGCCGCGGCGCTCGGCGCCGAGCCGGATGCGGCGTACACGACCGGCCCACTGGGCGATCTGGTCGTCGTGTTCGCGGCCGAGTCCGCCGTCCGCGCGCTCGACCCGGACGTGACCGCCGTGGCGCGCCTGAGCCGCCGCGACGCCCTGCGCGGCGTCACCGTCACCGCGCCCGCGTCGGATCCGGCGGGCGGCTACGACTTCGTCTCGCGGTTCTTCGCGCCGGCCGACGGCATCCCGGAAGACCCGGTTACGGGCAGCGCGCATACCGCACTCGCGCCGTACTGGTCCGATCGGCTCGGACGCGACGAGCTGACCGGCCTGCAGGCATCGGCCCGTACCGGTCTGGTACGCACTGCCGTCCGCGGCGATCGCGTGCATCTCACCGGCAACGCCGTCACCGTCCTCGACGGCACGCTGATCGAGGTCGATCTACCACCGCATGTGGGGTAGATCGACCCCGATCCGGGGACGGACGTCAGCTGCGGCGGTGTCGTGGCAGCAGCTGCACCAGCGCGGCCACCGCGATCGCGAAGCCGACCAGGTACGGGATGCTGGCTTGGAACGCGTGCACGATCCCGGCGCCGGCGTGCGCCGAGCCGGCGGCGCCGTAGAACACGATGCCGATGACGGCCACCCCGACCGCGTTGCCGACCTGCTGCACCGACGACAGGACGCCCGCAGCCGTCCCGGCATGCCGCGGCGACAGGTCGGCGAGCACCGTCGAGGTCAGCGGCGCCATCACGATGCCCATGCCCGCGCCGTCCACGATGAACGCCGGGATGAGCGCGAGCGTCGAGGCGTGCGCGTCGATCCGGAACATGATCAGGCCGAGCGCCAGCACGACCGCCCCGATCGCGAGCGCCTGCCGGCCCAGCCGCGCCGACAGGGCCTGCGCCGCCATGGACGCGACGAGGAAGCCGATGCCGAGCAGGCTGAAGATCTCGCCGGACTCCAGCGCACCCATGCCACGGCCCTGCTGCAGGTAAAGCGCGAGGACCAGGAAGAACGACGCCATGCCGGCGAAGTAGGTCAGCGTGGTGAGCATCCCGACGCCGAACGCTCGCTCGCGGAATAGCGACATATCGACCAGCGGTGCGCGATCCGGGTCAGACGCCAGCCGGCGCTCCCACCACACGAACTCGCCCAGCAGCACGGCCGCGACGCCGAAGGAGGCCCACGTCCACGCCGGCCAGCCGTACTGGCGACCCTCGACCAGCGGCAGAACGATTGCGACCAGCGCCGCCGAGATCAGCGCCGCACCGATCAGATCGAGACGGCGGTGGCCGTCGGCCCGAGATTCGGGGACGAACCGGCGCGTGACGAGCAGCGCGCCGATGGCGACGGGCAGGTTGATCAGGAAGCAGGTCCGCCAGCCGAGGCCCGCCACGTCCGCGTGGATCAGCGCGCCGCCGATGAGCTGGCCGCCGATGCCGCCGAAGCCCATCGTCAGGCTGTACGCCGTGAACGCACGTGCCCGGTCGGCGCCGGGGTAAGCCAGGCCGAGGATCGACAGCACCTGGGGCGCCATCAGCGCGGCAGCGAGACCCTGGACGACCCGCGCGCCGATCAATACCTCGGAGTTCGGCGCGACGCCGCAGGCCAGCGAGGCGAGCGTGAACAGCTCGAGGCCCGTCGCGAACATCCGGCGGCGCCCGTAGTGGTCACCGAGGCGTCCGCCGAGAATGAGCCCGGCCGCGAACGCCAGACCGTAACCGGCGACGACCCACTCGATCGCCGTGGACGTCGCTGTCAGGTCGCCCTGCATCGCCGGCACGGCGACGTTCACGATGAAGAAGTCGAGAGTGATCATGAAGGTGCCGCTCAGGATCACCGGCAGCGCGAGCCAGCGCCGCCAGGACGCGGCCAACTCTGTCGCGGTACGAAGCGCGGTGTGTGGTTGCTCGAGTGTCGCTGTCATGGCAGCGACGATGACGTGCAGCGTGCGTCGCGTCGATTACGCGACAGGTAATGCAGCCGCCGCGTGGCGGCGGCCCGCCGGAGCGCGCCGGATC
>DASXRA010000303.1:0-1510 GCA_036506855.1 Jatrophihabitantaceae bacterium | reverse complement strand
CGCGCGCCGCTTCCGCGACACCGGCACGCACGCCGAACCCGGCACCACGTTGCTCACCATCGGCGGCGCTGTGTCGCGGCCGGGCGTCGTCGAGATCCCGCTCGGCACGCCGCTGGGCATCGTCCTCGCCGCCGCGGGCGCGGCTGACCCGCAGGCGATCGTCGCCGGCGGCTACCACGGTTCGTGGCACGCGCCGCTGCCCCAGCTGCGGCTCGCGCGCGACGGGATCACGCTCGGCGCGGGCGTCCTGCTGGTCCTGGACGGCAGCACGTGCGCCCTCGGCGAGCTTGCCCGCGTCACGGCATGGCTCGCGTCCCAGTCCGCGCGGCAGTGCGGCCCGTGCATGTTCGGGCTGCCGGCACTCGCCCGCGACGTCGCGGCGCTGGCCGCCGGAACCGCCGCGGCGCTCCCAGCCGCGCAGCGGCACGCCCATCTCGTCGACGGACGCGGCGCGTGCAATCACCCCGACGGCGCCGCGCGATTCGTCACGTCCGGACTGCAACTGCTGCAGCCGGAGATCGACCGCCACCTGACGCACGGCGGATGCGGGCGGCCCGTCCGCGGACTGCTGGAGGTGCCCTCGTGAAAAACCTCGACGTCGACTGGACACGCTGCGACGGCCACGGCCTGTGCGCCGAGCTCCTGCCCGACCGGATCACCCGTGACGACTGGGGCTTCCCGGTCATCGCCCGGATCGGCGTCGCCGACGCCGACAGCACCAGCGTGCGGCGCGCGGTCGCCCTCTGCCCCGCCCTTGCCCTGCGAATCACGACCCGATGAACGGAGACACTATGCACGCATTACGTGAAGTGCCCCGGCCCGCACCGGCGGGCGCCCTCGACGTGGAGATCGTCGTCCCCGTCTACAACGAGCAGGACGACCTCGTGCGATGCGTGCGCCGCCTGCACGAGTATCTCCGCGATTTCCCGTTCAGTTCGCTGATCACCATCGCCGACAACGCCAGCACCGACGCGACGCTGCTGCTCGCATACCGGCTCGCTGCCGAACTGCCCGGTGTGCGGGTCGTGCACCTGCAGGCGAAGGGACGCGGCCGGGCCTTGCGCGAGGTGTGGTCGCGCAGCACCGCCGAGGTCGTTGCGTACATGGACATCGACCTGTCCACCGACCTGTCAGCGCTGCTGCCGCTCGTCGCGCCGCTGCTGTCCGGGCACAGCGACGTCGCGATCGGCAGCCGGCTGTCTCGGTCCGCCCGCGTGGTGCGCGGCCCGAAGCGCGAGCTGATTTCTCGCTGCTACAACCTGCTGCTGCGCGCAACGCTGCGCACGCGATTCTCCGATGCGCAGTGCGGTTTCAAGGCGATGCGGACGGACTGTGCGCGCGGCCTGCTGCCGCACGTCCACGACACGGGTTGGTTCTTCGACACCGAACTGCTCGTGCTGGCCGAGCGCAGCGGGCTGCGCATCGCCGAAGTTCCCGTCGATTGGATCGACGACGCGGACAGCCGCGTCGACATCGTCGCGACCGCGCTGGCCGATCTGCGCGGCGTCGC
>DASXRA010000302.1:0-16401 GCA_036506855.1 Jatrophihabitantaceae bacterium | reverse complement strand
GGACGGGCTCGGCGTGCGCTACGCAGGCACGGCGGGCGGCTACGCCGGCTGGCTGTTCCTGACCATGGGCCCGATATTGCCCGTGTTCGCGATCCTGACGAGGCGCAGCCGGATGCTGTCGGTGAGCCGGACCGAGGTCGTCGCCGGACTGGGCGGTGGCGTCCTGTCGCTCACCGCGTACGGGCTCGTGCTGTGGGCACAGACCCGAGGCGCGCTCGCGCCGATCGCCGCGCTGCGCGAGACGAGCGTCGTGATCGGCGCGATCATCGGGGCGGTCGTGTTCCACGAACGGTTCGGGCGCTGGCGCATCGTCGCCACCGTGCTGGTCGCCGGGGGAGTCGTGCTCATCAACCTCTGACGACGGCCGCCGATTCGCCTTCCAGCCGCAGGCCGTCGCCGTCGCCGTTGCGCTCAGCGCGGCCGGTCGACAGCAGCACCTCGGACGTTTCGAGCGGCACCACCTGCGCGGCGTCCGCCAGGTTGGCCACGACGCGCAGCGTCCCGCGATGCACGATCACCCAGCGGGCATCCTCGTCGTAGTCCACGTGCACGCGATCAAGGTGCGGGTCGCGCAGTTCGGGCTCGGCCGCGCGCAGCGCGATCAGCCGCCGGTACAGATCGAGTACCTCGGCGTGCACAGGAGCCTCGACCTCGGCCCAGTCCAGCACGGCGTCGTGATAGGCACGAGGATCTTGCGGGTCGACCATGTCGGCGACGTCCCAGCCGTGTCGCGAGAACTCGGCCAGGCGCTGCTTGAGCGGCCCTCGCGCCATCGACGGCTCTGGGTGCGAGGTGAAGTACGGCCACCGCGTGGACGCGGCCCACTCCTCGCCCATCCAGAGCATCGGCGTGAACGGCGACGTCAGCAGCAGCACCGCGCCGACCCGCAGCAGTCCCGGCGACGCCAGTTCGGGCAGCCGGTCACCGGCCGCACGGTTCCCGACCTGGTCGTGATTCTGCAGGCATACCACGAATCGATACCCCGGCGTATGGACACGGTCGACAGGGCGGCCGTGGACGGCGCCCCGGAACGCGGAGTACGTGCCGTCGTGCCAGAAAGCCGAGGTGAACACCTTTGCCAGTACGGCCAAAGTCCCGAAGTCGCAGTAGTAGCCCTGCCGCTCGCCGGTCAGCAGGGCATGCAACGCGTGGTGCACGTCGTCGTCCCACTGCGCGTCGAGGCCATATCCGCCCTCGCGTCGCGGTGTGATCAGGACCGGGTCGTTGAGGTCGGACTCGGCGATCAGTGTGAGCGGGCGCCCGACGTGCTGCGACAGCGCACTGACCTCGTCCGCTAGCTCGGCCAGGATGTGCGACGCGGACGAGTCGACGAGCGCGTGCACGGCGTCCAGACGCAGCGCGTCGACGTGAAACTCCCGCAGCCACATCAGCGCGTTGTCGAGCACGAACCGGCGCACCTCGGGCGACTCGAGGTTCACCAGGTCGCCCCAGGTACTGCGTCCCTCCTTCAGGTACGGCGCGAACCGGGTCGCGTAGTTGCCGCGCGGCCCGAGGTGGTTGTAGACGACGTCCAGGACGACGGCCAGACCGCGCGCGTGGCATGCGTCGACGAACCGCTTCAAGCCGTCGGGGCCGCCGTACGGCTCGTGTACGGCGTACCAGTCGACGCCGTCGTACCCCCAGTTCCACACGCCGTTGAACGCGTTGACCGGAAGCAGCTCGACGTGCGTGATGCCGAGTTCCACGAGGTGTCCGAGGCGCTCGGCGGCGGCGTCGAAGGTCGCACCAGGCGTGAACGTCGCGACGTGCAGCTCGTAGATCACCGCGCCAGGAAGCTCTCGGCCGGGCCAGCGCTCCTCGGACCACGCGAACGTGGAGTCGTCGTAGACGCGGCTGGCGCCGTGCACGCCGTGCGGCTGCCAGCGCGAGCGCGGATCCGGCAGCGGCTTGCGCGAGTTGTCCAGCAGGAACGCGTAGTCGTCGCCTGGCCTGAGGTCGTCGAGGGTGACGGCCCACCATCCATCGGGCGCGGCATCCAGCTCGGCGGTGCCGCGCGCGAGTCGCACGCGCACCCGCTGGGCCAAAGGCGCCCAAACTCGCAGCTCAGTCATGAGCCGGCCTGCGGCGGAGGCGCGCGAGGTACACCGTCACGACGCCCCACCCTGCCATGCGAGCGCATAAGCTCCCGCTCATGTCCGACGAGGCCTCGATCCGCGACGCGTTGCGCGTCGGGCCGGACGCGGTCGACCTGAGCGCCTGCGACACGGCGGCCACGCCGCACGCGCCCGGCAAGAAGGCGAAGACACTCGACGACGCGCAGTCGATGGGCCCGGTGCTGGCCGGACTTCAGGAACGCCTGTGGGCCGAAGGGCGCCGCAGCGTGCTGCTGCTCCTGCAGGGCATCGACACGGCCGGCAAGGGAGGCGTCGTCACGCACGTGGTCGGCATGCTCGGCCCGGAGGGCGTGAAGATCACCGCGTTCAAGAAACCAACCGCCGAGGAGGCGGCGCACCATTTCCTGTGGCGGATCCGCAAGGCGCTGCCGCCGCGCGGAGTGGTCGGCGTGTTCGACCGGTCGCACTACGAGGACGTGCTGGTGCCCCGTGTGCACAAGACCATGCCCGAGGAGCAATGGCGCCGCCGGTACGGCGAGATCAACGCGTTCGAGGCCGATCTCACCGCCGGTGGCACGACGGTCGTCAAGTGCTTCCTGCACGTCGGCTACGCGGAGCAGCGTGAGCGGTTGCTCGCCCGGCTGGACGACCCGACGAAGCACTGGAAGTTCCGCGAGGCCGACATCGACGAGCGGGCGTTCTGGTCGGACTACCAGGACGCCTACGCCGAGATGCTGCACGAGTGCTCCACCGAGCACGCGCCCTGGTACGTCGTGCCGAGCGACCACAAGTGGTACCGCAACTGGGCGATCAGCCAGATCCTGCGCGAGGTGTTCGACGAGCTGGATCCCCAGTATCCGCAGGCGAATCTCGACGTGGCACGCTTGCGCGAGCGCCTGCAGCCGCCGCACTGAGCAACGTCACGCCGTCAACAGCGCGGTGAGCTCGTGGGCAAGCGCGGCGTTCAGCGGGCCGTGCGTGGCCAGGATCCGGTACCAGAGCACGCCGAAGACAACCTCGACGGCGACCTCGACCGGAACGTCGCGCAGCTGGTCGGGATAGCGGCGCAGTACCTCGGCGAGTGCCTCACGGCGCCGTCGCAGGAACTGCGCGTCGAACGCGGCCCCGAACTCCGGGTCGAGTTGCGCCTCGGCCATGAGCGCGCGCAGCACGGGTAGCCGTCCAGGACGCCGGCCTGCGGCGTAAGTCGCCTTCAGGAACGCGAGCAGATCGTCGTGGAGGTTTCCCCTGTCGGGCAGGGGGATATCGCGTGCTGCGCTGAGGGTTATTGCTTCGAGGACGACTTCGGCCTTGCCGCGCCACCATCTGTAGATCGTCTGCTTGCCCGTTCCGGCGCGCGCGGCGATGCCCTCGATCGTCGTGTTCCGGTAGCCGACGTCGACGATCAGATCCAGGGCAGCCTGCAGGATCGCCTGCCGGCTCGCGTCGCTGCGCGGGCGGCCGCGCGATGCGGTCGCGAGTTTGCGATCGAACGTCCTCATGGCGCAAGATTAATACGAGACACAACGGTTCGAAAATAGGAGGAACTCAAATGGACGGACCAACGGCGGTTGTCGTCGGCGGCACCTCGGGCATCGGCCTCGCGACCGCCCGGCTGCTGTCCGCGCGCGGCGCGACGGTGCACGTGACCGGGCGCTCGGCGTCGCGGCTGGACGCGCTTCGCGCGCCGGATCCCGAGCTGATGTTGCACCAGGCGGACGGCACGTCCAGGCAGGACATGGACGAGCTGTTCGGGCAAATCGGCGACGTCGACTGGCTGGTGCTCGCGCTGAGCGGCGGTACCGGCGCGGGTCCGCTCGCGTCGCTGGACCTCGGCGTGCTGCGCGGCGCCTTCGACGCGAAGTTCTGGGGGCATCTCACGACCGTTCAGGCGGCATTGCCGCACATCGCGCCGACCGGCTCGATCACGTTCATCAGCGCGGGAAGTGCGCGCTCGGCCATCCCGGCGACCGCCGGGCTCGCGGCCGTCAACGGGGCGGTCGAGGCGCTCGTAAAGCCACTGGCGGTCGAACTGGCGCCGATCAGGGTCAACGCCGTATCGCCCGGCGTCGTGGACACGCCGTGGTGGTCGGCACTGCCGGCCGAGACGCGTGACGCCTACTTCGCGAGCGCGGAGAAGGTGCTGCCGGTGCGGCGCGTGGCGACGGCGGACGACGTCGCGGAGAGCGTGGTCCTGGCGGCGACCAACCAGAACCTGACGGGCACGGTGATCGAGTCCGACGGGGGAGCGCGCCTGGTCTCGCTGAGCTGACCGGCGGGTGGCCGTGCGATGCTGCGCGCGTGCTGCAGATCTGCCCGGACGGCGCGCGGCGACCCGGTGTGCATCCCGCGTTGCCGGTGACGCCCGAGGCCGTTGCGGCGGACGTCGCCGCGGTGGCCGCCCTCGGCGTGACGGACGCCCACGTCCATCCCAAGGACGGCAACGGCGCCGACAGCCTGGACGCCGCCCATGTCGCCGCGTTCGTCACCGCCGTGCGCGCAGCCGCCCCCGGCGCCACGGTCGGTGTCACAACCGGGGCCTGGGCGGCGCCCGACCCGGCCGCGCGGGTGGCGATGATCCGGCGCTGGGCCGTCACACCTGATCACGCGTCGGTGAACTGGCACGAGGCCGGCGCCGACGACGCCGCCCGCGCACTGCTCGACGCCGGCGTGGACGTCCATGCCGGGCTGTTCACCGGCGCGGACGTGGTCGACCGGTTCCTGGCGTCGGCGCTGCGAGGCCGGGTCGCCCGAGTGCTCGTCGAGATCACGGAGGCCGACGTCGCCGCCGGCATGCGCGGTGCCGAGCAGGTGCTGGCCCGGCTGGCCGGCCTCGACGTCGCCGTACTGCTGCACGGCGAGGACGCCACGTGCTGGCCAGCTTTGGTGCGCGCCGCCGAGCTGGGCCTGGACGCCCGCATCGGCCTGGAGGACACATTGCTGCTGCCGGACGGCACGGTCGCGGCGGGCAACGTCGACCTGGCCGAGCACGCCGTCGCGCTGCTGGTCGGTTAGCGCACGAGCAGGGCCACCGGCAGTACGTCCAGCAGGTCGGCGATGGGGACCGCGCCGGACCAGGAACGCCCGGTCAGCACGTCCGCGTGCGGAGCGGCCAACGCCAGCGTGGTCTCACGCCAGCCGCCGTCGCGCGCCAGCCGCACCGGCAGCCGAGTTGCCACGGTCACCGCACCGCCGCGGTCGAACGCGACGACGTGGTCGCTCGCCGGCCCGAGCGCGCGTATCGGCGCGTAGCCCGTGAACAGTTCGGGACGGTCGCGGCGCAGTCGCAGCGCCCGCGAGACAAGCCACAGCTTCGCCGCTCCCGTCTCGTCGATCGGCGGCGCCGCGGTGAGCCGGTCGAGAAGCGTCGCGCGTGCGGTGAAGTCGACCGGGCGCCGGTTGTCGGGGTCGACGAGCGAGTCCTCCCAGAGCTCGGTGCCCTGGTAGACGTCGGGGACGCCGGGCATGGTCAGCGCGACGACCTTCTGCGAGAGCGAGTTGAGCCGGCCGAACGGCGTGATCCGCTCGACGAAGGCGGCGAGCGGATCACGGATCTCGGGAACGTCGTAAGCGGCATCGACGGCCGCGTGCACGGCTGCCTCGAACGCGCGGTCCGGGTCGGTCCAGCCGGTTCCGTCGGCCGCCTCGCGCATCGCCTTCTCGGCGTAGGCGTGCATGCGGTCGCGTCCGATGAATCCCGTGCCGGCGAACGTCTGCCACAGCAGGTAACCCAACGCGGCGTTCGGCACCGGAGCCCGCGCCATCAGGTCGCCGACGAGCGCGGCCCACTCGGCGGGCAGCTCGGCGAGCACCGCCAGTCGCGCGCGAACGTCCTCGCCGCGCTTGGTGTCGTGCGTCGACAGCGTCGACATGCCCTGCGGCGCGACGAGCTGGCGCTGGGCCTCCGCCGCGTGGAAACCGTCGAGTCCCGACCCGAACCGGGACGGGTCGCCGCCGACCTCGTTGAGCGCGACGAAGCGCGTGTAGCGATAATAGGCCGTGTCCTCGACGCCCTTGGCCATGACCGCACCGGACGTCTGCTGGAAGCGCACACACAGCTCGTCGGCTGGGTCGGCCAGCCGCGGATGCAGCGCGGCGATCGCATCCGCGAGCGCGGGTCGCCGCCGGACGGCGGTGTCGACCGCGGCGGTCAGGTGCGACGCCCCCTCGGGCAGATAGGAGCGATAAACCGGGAACGCGACGAGCAGTTCGGTAATCGCCTCGGCCGCCTGCTCGATCCCCGCGCAGAGACCGGCGAGCCGGCGAACTTCCGGGCGCAGGATCGTCGTGGCCACCAGCCGCTTGCCCGCCTCGACGTGCTGGTCGAACGACAGCTGATCGCCCGTCAGCGACCGGTACAGATCGCTCAGCGCCGCCTCGGCGGACGGGTCGACGAACAGCGCGTTGACCTCGGCGAGCGCGTCGTAGCCGGTCGTCCCCGACACCGGCCACGATCGTGGCAACGACTCGCCCGGCTCGAGGATTTTCTCCACCGTCAACCAGGCGTCCGGCACCGCTGCCCGCAGGCGCGACAGGTAGCCGAGCGGGTCGGCCAGGCCGTCCGGGTGGTCGATCCGCAACCCGGCCACGCCGTCGCCGACGAGGCGCAGCACCTCGCGGTGCGTCGCGTCGAAGACGGCCGGGTCCTCGACCCGGAGCCCGGCCAGGGTCGGCACGGCGAAGAAGCGCCGATAGCTCTGTTCGTCGCGGCGGAAGCTGACCAGTTCGTAGTGCTGCCGGTCGTGCACCTGCGCGGCGCTGCCGCCTGTGGTACCCGGGGCGATCGGGAAGCGGTGCGAGCCGTAGCGCAGCTCGTCGCCGGCGACGCTCAGGTCGCGCGTCGCGTCGAAGTCGTCGCCCAGGACGGGCAGCAGCACGCGGCCTCGCGTCCAGTCGATGTCGAACCACCGCGCATAGGGCGAGCCTGAGCCGAGGCGCAGGACGTCCCACCACGGCCCGTTCTCGGCGGCACCCGCGATGCCGGTGTGATTCGGCACGACGTCGAGGACGAGCTGCAAGCCTTGCGCGGCGTCGACGAGCGCACGCCAACCCGCAGCGCCGCCGCGAGCGTCGTCGACGCGCGAGAAGTCGACGACGTCGTAGCCGTGCTCCGATCCGCTTGCCGACGCCAGGATCGGCGACAGGTACACCGCGCCGGCGCCGAGCTCGCGCAGGTAGCCGCACAGGCCAGCGACGGCCGCGAGGCCGAACGACGGCCTGATCTGCAGCCGGTACGTCGACGGCGGCACCGGCATTGAGTGTCCTGCGTCGAACGTTCCTGTCACCATCTCCGGCGCCCAGCTGCACGCCGGCGGCGTTGTCCTCGTCGCCGATACAACCCCGGTATCGGCTCCTCGTCCGCCTTGCCAGCGCACACCTGGATCACCGGATCTGGCGACGAACGTCCGACGCAGGACACTAATCCGCCCTCTGCAGCACCACCAGCGCGCGCGGGCCGACCGGGACGACGCCGCCCGCGTCGACCACCTTGCCGTCGTCGAGATCCGGACGGCCGGTGTCGAGCACGACATGCCACGCGGCGCCGTAGTCGGCGTTCGGCACGTGGAAGTCGATCGGCTCGCTGTGAGCGGAGAAGCACAGCAAGAACGACTCGTCGACGACACGGTCGCCGCGGGCGTCGCTGTCGGGGATGCCCTGGCCGTTGAGGTACACGGCGATGGCACGGCCGAACGGTGCTTCCCAGTCCTCCTCGGTCATCTCGTCGCCCTCGGGGGTGAACCACGCGATGTCCGGCAGCGCGTCCGCGCCGCGGCGGCGTACCGGGCGCCCGTCGAAGAAGCGCCGCCTGCGGAACACCGGGTGCTGGCGCCGCAGCCCAGCGACCTGCCGGGTGAACGCCAGCAGGTCGACGTCGACGCTGGTCCAGTCGACCCAGGTCAGCTCACTGTCCTGGCAGTAGCCGTTGTTGTTGCCCGACTGGGTACGTCCCAGCTCGTCGCCGTGGGCCAGCATGGGCACGCCTTGCGACAGGAACAGGGTCGCGATGAAGTTGCGCCGCTGCTGCGCGCGCAACGCGCGAATCGCCGGATCGCGGGACGGGCCTTCGACCCCGCAGTTCCACGACCGGTTGTAGCTCTCGCCGTCCTTGTTCTCCTCGCCGTTGGCCTCGTTGTGCTTGTCGTTGTACGAGACGAGGTCGAGCAGCGTGAAGCCGTCGTGGCAGGTGACGAAGTTGATGCTCGCTACCGGCCGTCGCCCGGAGTGCTCGTAGAGGTCGGCCGAGCCGGTGATCCGTGCGGCGAACTCGCCGATGGTCGCCGGCTCGCCGCGCCAGAAGTCGCGCACCGTGTCGCGGTACTTGCCGTTCCACTCGGTCCACTGCGGCGGGAAGTTGCCGACCTGGTACCCACCGGGCCCGACGTCCCACGGCTCGGCGATCAGCTTCACCTGGCTGACCACCGGGTCCTGCTGGACGAGTTCGAAGAAGCTCGACAGCCGGTCGACGTCGTAGAACTCGCGCGCCAGCGCGGACGCGAGGTCGAACCGGAACCCGTCGACGTGCATCTCGAGCACCCAGTAGCGCAGGGAGTCCATGAGGAGTTGCAAGGCATGCGGGTTGCGGACGTTGAGGCTGTTGCCGGTGCCGGTGTAGTCGCGGTAGTACTGCGGCTCGTCGTCCTCGAGGCGGTAGTACGCGCGGTTGTCGATGCCGCGGAAGCACAGCGTGGGCCCGAGGTGGTTGCCCTCCGCGGTGTGGTTGTAGACGACGTCGAGGATGACCTCGATGTCGGCGTCGTGCAGCGCGCGCACCATCGCCTTGAATTCCTGCACCTGACTCCCAGCCCCGCCGGCGCTACTGGCCTGCCGCGACGCGGACGAGTAGCGGGTGTCCGGCGCGAAGAAGCTGATCGTGTTGTAGCCCCAGTAGTTCGACAGGCCGCGGTCGAGCAGCGCCGAGTCGTTGACGAAGTGATGCACTGGCATCAACTCGACGGCCGTCACGCCCAGCGCGGTGAGGTGGTCGAGCATGACCGGATGGGCGATGCCGGCGTAGGTGCCGCGCAGCTCGGCCGGGATCTCGGCGTTGCGCTTCGTCAGGCCCTTGACGTGCGCCTCGTAGATGACGCTGTCGGCGTAGGTGTGCTTGGGCGGGCGGTCGACGCCCCAGTCGAAGTACGGATTGACCACGACCGACTTCGGCATGTGCGCAGCCGAGTCGTCGGTGTTGTGGCTGTCGGGATCGCCGAGGTTGTAGCTGAACAGCGACGGGTGCCAGTCGACGCTGCCCTCGACCGCCTTCGCGTACGGGTCGAGCAGCAGCTTCGCGGGATTGCACCGCAGCCCGTGCTCGGGCTCGTACGGTCCGTGCACCCGGTAGCCGTAGCGCTGCCCGGGCTCGATTCCCGGCACGAAGGCGTGCCACACGAAGCCGTCCATCTCGGGAAGGTCGATCCGCGATTCGGCCCCGTCCGGATCGAACAGGCACAGTTCAACCCGATCGGCCACCTCGCTGAACAGGGCGAAGTTCGTCCCGGATCCGTCATAGCTGGCGCCGAGGGGATAGGCGCTGCCTGGCCAGACCTGCATCAAACGTCCCTCTTAATCGGCACGTGATCGACGTCTATCGAGTCGATCACTCAGCGTCTGAGACTGGACAGGCGGCAACCCGCCTGCTGTGGTGATGAGAGGTAGAGCCTGCCAGATCGGGGATTCGCACTGATGGCGAAGTTTGTTGCGCACGGCATGTGTCGGGGCCAAAACGCCGCGTTACCCCCCGTGCAGGATGGTATTCCCGTTCGGGAACAGGCCCTATCATTCGGTGGGCTCTCGTCCCTTGCCATTGACCCTACGACCCCCTGAGAAGGTATGGCCGGCCGGCATTCGCAACCCTCCTCGGCTCGTCGAGGGATGTCTCTCCCCGTCGTTGCCGCCATTTTGCTACTCGTCGCGGCGTGTACTGCCGGCATCCTCGTGTACTTCAACAACGGTGGTTCGGCGCACAAGGCGGGCGGGAGCAGCTGCGACGGGAAGGTCACGATCTTCCTCGACGCTGCGCCCAGCATCGCCGACCCGGTCGAGGCGATCGCGAAGAAGTGGGTCGCGACCAACCCGACCGCCGGCGGCAAGTGCGTCGCCGTGAACGTGAACTCGCTGCCGTCGGCCAACGTCGAGCAGATCCTCGCGTCCGGCGGCAACAGCGGCGGTGGCAGTTCGGCCTCCGTGTGGATCCCGGACTCCAGCACCTGGGCCGCGCGGCTCAACGACGATCTGGCAGGCGGGTCCCGTACCGGCCAGATCGAGATCCACGCGCCGATCGCGTCGTCACCGCTGGTGTTCGTGAGCTCACCCAAGATCGTCTCGACGTTCACTACCAAACCGGACTGGAAGGCCGCGCTGAAGGGCCAGTTCCCGCTGACGGTGCCGGATCCGGTGTCGAACACGGACGGGCTGCTGAGCCTGCAGATCATGAACTCCGTGGTCGGTGCGTCGTCCTCGGGGCCGAACCCCGACGTGGCCAACCTGATGCTGCGGCTGAGCCACTCGACGCTCGCCGACGCCAGCTCCGGCTTCGCGCAACTCGCTGCCGACCCTAGCCGCGCCGAGGTGTTCACCGCGCCGGAGCAGGCCGTGATCCAGGCCAACCGCGCCAAGCAGTCGCTGTTCGCCGCGGCGATCTACCCCGACGAAGGCACGCTGAGCCTGGACTACCCCGTGGTGCGACTCGTCCGCTCGGGCGACGACCCCGCGCTGACAGCCGCCTTGGACGCGTTCGAGCAGCAACTGCGAACGCCGGCCGCGCACACCTTCCTCGCCGATGCAGGATTCCGCGACGCGACCGGCTCATCCGTGCCGGGCGTGGGTGCTGCCGAGGGTGTCGCCGCGGCGCCGATCCACCAGATGACCAAGCCGTCGGCCGGGCAGGGCGTCGACACGCTGCGGCTCTGGGAAGCGGTGACCGACGACGTCAACAGCCTGCTCGTCATCGACACCTCGGGGTCGATGGCCGAAGCGGCCGGCAACGGCCAGAGCAAGATCCAGCTGACCGCGGCCGCCGCGGCGGGTGCCGTGGGCTTCTATCCGGACTCGTCCAACGTCGGCATGTGGGTGTTCTCCACCAACCAGAACGGCACCACCCCGTACGCGGAGCTCGTGCCGATCGGCGAGATGAGCCAGCAGGTCGCCGGCGGGGCGACTCGCCGCAAGGCACTCATCGACGCATCGAACGGCCTGCCCGGCCGCGTCCACGGCAACACCGCCCTGTACGACACGGCGCTCAAGGCGGTGGAGGACGTCCGTAAGAACTACGACCCGTCCAAGGTCAACACCGTCGTCTTGATGACCGACGGCCAGAACGAGAACCCGGGCGGCATGACCCTCGCCGCGCTGCTCGCCGGGCTGAAGACGAGTCAGGCCAAGCTGTTGCCGGTGCCCGTCTTCACGATCGGCATCGGGCCGCAGGCCGACATGAGTGCGCTGGGACAGATTTCCAAGGCGACCGGTGGCAAGGCGTACTCGGTCAAGGACCCGACCGATGTACGAAGCGTCTTCCTGGACGCTGTCGTTCAGCGTCGCTGCCAGCCGTCGTGTTGACCTAGTCCCTATCCGGGGTCTTGGCGCGCAGCGCCACGACCACGCCCGCCGCCCCGCTTACGACGGCGGCGAGTCCGACGCACAACGCCGGTCCGATCTGCAGGTCGAACGACAGCGAGCCGCGCGAGGATTCGCTGGCCGCGACGATCTGAGACTGCGCCGACTCGACGTGCAGGTACTCGGCGGTCACGACACCGGCCAGCAGGCTCGCGGCCACCAGCGCGACATCGCTTGCGACGCGCGCCGAGCGGCGCGTCCGGCCGAGGATGCGGCTCGCTATCGCCACGAGTAGCAGCGCGGCACAGGCGCACGTCGCGATCCCATAGCGAGCCTCGTGCCCGAGCTGCGCCGACACGCTGCCGTTCGGGGAGAAGTCACGGACGCGGCCCCAGCCGTCGATGCGATGCGTGAACATGTCGGTGCTGATCGTGCCGTCCGGGCGGAACGTCTCGCGGAAGCCGACGAGTGACGTGAACGGGGCCGCGATGGCGCCCGCCGCTGCAAGCCCCCAGAGGGCGACGGTCACCGGGGTCGCCCACTCGACGCGGTACCACCGGCGCCGCGAACTGTCGGGCAGCGGCTCGCCCTCCGGCTGGTCAGCAGCCAGCTCGTACATCTCGAGGTCCGGATCGCCCACGTGTCACGTTGTACCAGCCGTTGTCCGTCACGCGCCTCCGGCTAGGCTGGGCTGAACTGGAGGGGAGTAACCCCGTCCTTTGCGGTGTCCCCGTCATCACGGGTCGCTCTTTGCGGCCCCGGGGCGCCGGCCCGGCCTCGGGTGGGTGAGACCTCCGGCAGCACGAACGCGTACGTCCGACCTCGGGGTACGCCGGTGGCGCGCCGGAGGTGGCAATGCACGTCGAACCGTGGGTCTGGGCGCTGACGCTCGCGCTCGCCGTGGTCTTCCTGGTGATCGACGTCTTCTACATCGGCCGCACACCGCATGAGCCGAGCGTCGGCGAGTCCGCCCGGCACCTCGCATTCTTCGTCGCCGGCGCCGTGCTGTTTGCCGTCGGGATACTGGTGGTGAGCGGACCCGAGTACGCCGGCCAGTTCGCCGGCGGCTGGCTGACGGAGTACTCGCTGTCCGTCGACAACCTGTTCGTCTTCCTGATCATCCTGACGAAGCTGAAGGTTCCACGCCGTCTGCAGCAGTCGGCGCTGCTGGTCGGCATCGTGCTCGCGCTCGTCCTGCGCGGCGCGTTCATCGCCGCCGGCGCGGCCGCGATCAACGCGTTCAGCTGGGTCTTCTACGTGTTCGGCGCGTTCCTCGTCTACACCGCGGCCAGGCTGGCACGCGACAACGAGGCCGACCCGTCGGAGTACACCGACAGTCGCATGGTGCGCTTCTTGCGCCGGCGCATCCCGTCAACGGATGAATGGCACGGCGCGCACGTGATCGTGCGCAGCGCGGGCCGGCGGGTGGCGACGCCGATGATGGTCGTCATCGTCGCGCTCGGCACGACCGACCTGCTGTTCGCCCTGGACTCGATTCCCGCGATCTACGGCCTGACCGAAGAGCCGTACCTCGTGCTGACGGCGAACCTGTTCGCTCTGATGGGGTTGCGGCAGCTGTACTTCCTGCTCGGCGGGATGCTCCAGCGCCTGGTGTACCTGAACATCGGGCTATCGGTGCTGCTCGGCTTCATCGGCGTCAAGTTGATCTTGCATGCGCTGCACGAGAACACGCTGCCGTTCGTCAACGGCGGCGAGCAGGTCACCGGCGTGCCGGACCTGCCGATCTGGGTTTCGCTGACCGCGATCGTGGGCATCTTGGCGGTGACGACGGTGGCCAGCCTGGTCAAGTCCGGCCACGACGCCCGTAGGCAGCGAAGCGAGGTCAGCTGAGGGTCAGCTGGTCTCCGACGGCGTCGGGATGCTCGACGGGTTCGGCCACGGGCGGTTCTGCTTGCCATTGCCCGGCGGCAACTGCGGCATTCGCGGCATCATCTGCGGGCCGGGCAGGTACCTGTAACCGGGGCCACCGAACTGGACCGAGCGGCCGGGATGGTTGTCGTTGTCGAACGCGACGCGATCGATGACGCCTCCGGCGAGCAGCAGCGCGAGGCCGGCGGCAACGGAGATGCCGATCACGGCGCCTTTGCGCTGCGGCGCGATCCACGGCGACTTCGGCGCTCGGGGGATCGGGGCGAACGGATCGCCCGGCTGGGCGTACTGGGGTACCTGTGGCGGCGGGGCGGCCGTGGCGGGCGCGGCAACGGGCTGCTGGGGCGCGGCGGCCGGCTGTTCCGCGGCCGGCGGTGCGGCTGACGCCGCGGGCTGCTCGGCGGTGGGCTGCTCAGCCGCCGGCTCGGCCGGTGTGGCTGGTTGCCCGCTGGATTCTGGCTGTTCTGGTGTGGTCATGGTTTGCTCTCCCGGGTTCCCGTCCACGATAAGTGCGGGAATCGAGAACGCCCGGTGACCGCACAGGCTCCTACCCAGTGCATAAGCAGGCCGCCGCATTGTCGGAGTTCTCTCGTACGGTGGTGGGCGTGAGAATTGCCAGTGACATCGTCCCGAGCAGCGGCGTCTTCAAGGTCGTCGCCGACTTCGAGCCGTCCGGCGACCAACCGGCAGCCATCGAAGACCTCGAACGCCGGGTGAAAGCGGGCGAGCGCGACATCGTGCTCCTGGGCGCGACGGGCACCGGCAAGTCGGCGACGGCGGCATGGCTGATCGAGCGGGTGCAGCGGCCGACCCTGGTCATGGCGCCGAACAAGACACTCGCGGCGCAGCTGGCCAACGAACTGCGCGAGATGCTCCCCGACAACGCGGTCGAGTATTTCGTCAGCTATTACGACTATTACCAGCCCGAGGCATACGTCCCGCAGACCGACACCTACATCGAGAAGGACTCGTCGGTGAACGACGAGGTGGAACGCCTGCGGCACTCGGCGACGATGTCGCTGCTGACTCGGCGCGACGTCGTCGTGGTGGCCACAGTGTCGTGCATCTACGGCCTGGGCACGCCGCAGGAGTACGTCGACCGTGCCGTTCGGCTGCGGGTCGGTCAGCAGGTCGAGCGCGAGAAGATCCTGCGCCGCCTCGTCGAGGTGCAGTACGCGCGCAACGACCTGTCCTTCACTCGGGGCACGTTCCGGGTGCGTGGCGACACGGTCGAGATCTTCCCGGTGTACGAGGAACTCGCGATCCGTGCCGAGATGTTCGGCGACGAGATCGAGCGCCTCTACTACCTCCACCCGCTGACGGGCGAGGTCGTGCGCGAGGTCGACGAGGTGTTCGTCTTCCCCGCCACGCACTACGCAGCCGGACCGGAGCGGATGGAGCGTGCGATCCGCGGGATCGAGAAGGAGCTCGGAGAGCGTCTTGCCGAGCTGGAGAAGCAGAACAAGCTGCTGGAAGCCCAGCGGCTGCGCATGCGCACCAGCTACGACGTCGAGATGATGCGCCAGGTCGGTTTCTGCTCCGGTATCGAGAACTACTCACTGCACATCGACGGCCGCGAGCGGGGCAGTGCGCCCAACTGTCTGATCGACTACTTCCCCGAAGACTTCCTGCTCGTCATCGACGAGTCGCACGTGACCGTCCCGCAGACCGGCGGCATGTACGAGGGCGACATGTCCCGCAAGCGCACGCTGGTCGAGCACGGGTTCCGGCTGCCGTCGGCCATGGACAACCGGCCGCTGAAGTTCGAGGAATTCGTCGACCGCATCGGGCAGACGATCTACCTGTCCGCGACGCCGGGGCCGTACGAGCTGGGTCGCACGAAAGGCGAATTCGTCGAGCAGGTGATCCGGCCCACCGGGCTGATCGATCCCGAGGTCATCGTCAAACCCACCAAGGGGCAGATCGACGACCTGGTGCACGAGATTCGCGAACGCGCCGAGCGTGACGAGCGCGTCCTCGTCACGACGCTGACGAAGAAGATGTCCGAGGATTTGACTGACTACCTGCTCGAGCTCGGCATTCGCGTGCGGTACCTGCATTCCGAGGTCGACACGCTGCGGCGGGTCGAGCTGCTGCGCGAGCTGCGCATGGGTGAGTACGACGTGCTGGTCGGTATCAACCTGTTGCGCGAGGGTCTCGACCTGCCCGAGGTGTCGCTGGTGTCGATCCTCGACGCCGACAAGGAGGGCTTTCTGCGGTCGGGCACTTCGCTGATCCAGACGATCGGGCGCGCCGCGCGAAACGTGTCGGGGCAGGTGCACATGTACGCCGACACGATCACGCCGTCGATGAAGAACGCGATCGACGAGACGAATCGCCGGCGGGCTAAGCAGATCGCCTACAACACCGAGCGCGGCCTCGACCCGCAGCCGCTGCGCAAGCGGATCGCCGACATCACCGACCGGCTCGCCCGCGAGGCAGCCGACACCGAGGCCCTGCTGGGTGAGGGTGCCGTGCCGGTCGGCGGGTCCGGACGTTCGCAGTCGCGCGGCAAGTCGGCAGTGCCGGGCCGCGGCGGTCGCGGTTCGGCCGGCGTCGTCGGCGTGGGCGCGCACGCCGACGGCAAGCTCGACATCGCCACCATGCCGCGCGCGGAACTCGCCGACCTCATCCAGCAGCTCAACGACCAGATGCTCGGCGCGGCGCGCGAGCTGCAGTTCGAGGTGGCCGCCCGGCTGCGCGACGAGATCAGCGAGCTGAAGAAGGAACTCCGCGGCATGGACATGGCCGGCATCCAGTAACCGGCACGCCATTCGACGGGGTCGCTGCGCGAGGAATGGCCGAGACACTGACCGTGATAAAGGAGGGCCGGCGATGCCGGCCCTCCTTTACCCTCATCCCCGAGCTGACGGGTCTTGCTGACTCC
>DASXRA010000301.1:0-11546 GCA_036506855.1 Jatrophihabitantaceae bacterium | reverse complement strand
CGACTCTGGTCATGTAGCTGTCGTTGCAGCCGGGACGTGACGGCGTGGGGCTCGGGCTCGGCGCGGCGCTGGACGAGGGCGCCGGTACGGACGGCAGGGTCGGCGTGCTGCCCGCGGCGCACCCCGTGATGGCGACCGCGGCCACGGCCGTGGCCGCGAGCAGGAGGCGCTTCATCGGTACTCCCGCAGCCGGATCGACATGCCTCGCGCGGCCGCGACCGCCGCTGCCACGCCGATGACCAGAGCGATCCAGCCGAACGGCGTAACGGGGGACCGGGCCGTGCCGAGATCGTGACGCAGCTGCTTGGCCCGCTGGTCGAGCGCCTTCGCCGACGCCTGGTCGAACTTGGCGAACACCGCGTTGGAGTCGGTGCTCTTGGCGCCCGTGGCCAGTGCGACCGCCGCGTCCCAGTCGCCGCCGTCGTCGAGGCTGCGGATGTGTGTGTGCACGTCCTGGTAGGAGGTGAACGCCTCCTGCGCCGCCTGCTCGTTCGTGCCTCCTCGTTTCGCCGCGTCGTTCAGGACGGCCGTGGCGTTCTCGGCGAGTTGCTTGTAGCTCGCCTCGTAGGCCTGGCCCGAGCCGCGGGCGATCAGGGTCAGGCTCTCGGCGCTCTTGGCGTCGAACGCGTCGATGCGTCCGGTGGCGAGCTCGAGCGTCGCGAAGTACGCATGGTCGCGGGTGTGTGTCGCCTTGCCCTGACTCCAGGCCATGACCCCGACGAGCACGGCGCCCACTATGACGACTGCGCCGGTCGCGGCGAGCAGCGGCAGGTTGATCAACCGACGAGTGCGCGCCGACAGCCAGGCCTGCGTCACGATCAGCATGGCCAGGCCCGCGAGCAGGCCGATCACCAGCCAGACCATCGCCCGTGCGCTGGCCGAGTACGCGTCGTCGACGCGGCTCTGCTCGGTCTTGCCGAGGTCTTCGAGCGCCGGTAACGCGTCGGTGCGCAGCAGCGTGGTGGCTTGGCGCAGGTAGGCGGCGCCCAGCGGGAATCCGACGCGGTTGTTCGACCGGGCCGACTCGACCAGTCCGGTGTAGCGCGTGATCACGTCGTTGACCGTGGCCAGCACGGCCGCGTCGTGGGTGTTGACGCCCGAAGCGTCTGCGAGCGTCTTCGACGCGGCGGCGATGCCCTGCTCGTATGCGCTGCGTGCCGCGGGCGGCTCGAGGCCACCGACCAGGAATGCGTTGGTCAGGTTCGCGTCGGCGAACACGAGGTTGGTGCGGATTGCCTGCACCCGAACCAGCTGAGCGGCGTCTGACCGCGCACTCGACAGCGCAGCGGATCGACTCGACGCGGCGATGAACGCGAACAGGCCGAACACGAGGCATCCGAGAATCGCGACCGCACCGTAGATGCGCATGCGTCCGGGTGTGCCCTCGAACGTCGCGCGGGCTGCCTGGCGCAAGACGGCCAGGGCAGGAGGCGGCGCCGTGACCGGATCGGCCGTCGCGGTGACCGGCTGGCCTGGCGCGGTGAGCGTCATTTGCTCGTCAGGTCTCCTTCTGGGGGGTGAACCGTATCGGGTAGCTCGCCAAGATCATCGGCGACGAGCTCGCGGAGCTGCTCGACGCTCGGATCGGGTTCGTCGCGCAGCCGCCACGCCTGACGAACGACTGCGGCCTCGAAGAGGTTTCGGACGAAGCGCGCGTTGCCGAATCCGGTGTCGCGCGGGGTCAGCGTCAGGATCTGGCGCAGCCGCTGCGTGGCGTCGTCGGTGGGCGTGAAGTCCGATCCGTCCGCGATCCTCGCGAAGATCTCGACCAGCTGATCGTCGCTGTAGTCGTCGAACGTCAGGGTCAGCCGGAACCGGCTGGCCAGCCCCGGGTTGGCGTCGATGAAACCCTGCATCGGGCTGGGGTATCCGGCGACGATCACCACCAGTTCGTCGCGGTGGTCCTCCATCTGCTTGACGAGCGTCTCGATGGCTTCCTCGCCGAACTCGTCGTCGGCGAGCGCGTACGCCTCGTCGATGAACAGCGCCCCGCCGATCGCCTTGCCGACGACCTCGGTGGTCTTCAGCGCGGTCTGCCCGACGTAGCCCGCGACGAGTGACGAGCGGTCGCTCTCGACGAGCTGCCCCTTGTCGAGGACGCCGAGTGCCCGGTAGATGCCGGACACGAGCCGGGCAACCGTGGTCTTGCCGGTGCCGGGATTGCCGACGAACACGAGGTGGCGGGTGATCGCGGGCTCGCGGAGCTTCTTGGCAGTGCGCAGCTTGGCGACGCGCAGCACCTCGGCCTGGTGGCGAACCTCGGTCTTGACGTCGTCCAGGCCGATCAGCTCGTCCAGTTCGGCAAGCAGCTCGTCAAGGGTCTTGGCCGGCGGCGCGGGTGGCGCCGCGTCAGCGGCCGCCAGCTTCTCCACGGATTGCGCAACATCTGGCTGTCTGACGCTGCCGGATGTTGCGCGATCGGGAAGCTGCTGGGCCGCGGCGATCACCGAGGCAGTGCCGACTGACTGCAGGCTCGGCTCACCCAGCGAGCAGGCCGCCGACGCCAACTCGGCCAGCGCCTGCGCGTATGCCCCGGCCTGCGGATCGGCGCGGGCAACCAACCGGGCGAGCACCGGAGTGGGCCGCGTCGCGAACGACTGCCCGGCGCGGGCTGCCGCCTCGAAGCCGCTGGGACGTCCGCCGAACGCCGCCGCCCAGTCGTCGGCCGCGCCCCGCGCCCGCTCGCTGGCGACCGCCGCCAGCGCTGCCGCCTCGGCGGCCACGTTCGCGTCGGTCTCGCCCGCCGCGACGCCCACCGACACCAGTGCGCCCGCGGCCGCGCGCACCGCGTCCACGGTGGTACTCATCGCAGCTTCGGGTCGAGCGCGAGCGCGCCGGACCCGAACTTCTCCGCCAGGAACCGCCCGTGCGCGATCAGCGCGTCGGCGTCGGCCCGGCAGACCGCGTCGAACACGTCGTCCATCTTGGAGCCGAGCAGGTCGAGCTGGTCGCAGAGCACCGTCAACGACGTCTTTCCGTTGCTGACCGGACGGTGGTCGGCGAACGAGCGAGGCAGCCGCATGTACGCGGTGACCGCCTCGGGCATGTACGACGTCGCCGTGCGCAGCACGTTGTGCGCGGTGATGCTGCCCGGGCCGAGGTTGGTCATCCGCGGGACGGTTTCGCGCACGACCGTCGCGACGCGGTCGATGCGCGCCGTCACCATGTCGGGCACCTTGCCGGCGGCCGCGGACTGCAGCTGATCCAGCGACGCCAGGATCTCGTCGTCGTCTGATCGCGCTGTCGGCGCGACGACCGGCGCGCGGCGGAACCGCGCAGCCAGCCAGCGAAACAAGCGCACGGTCAGAGGGAGAGGTTCAGGTCGCTGCTGCCGTCAGTCGCCGACTTGGTCTCGGTCTGACGCACCCGCGCGAGGTAGGACTGCGCCTTGTCGATCTCGGTCTCCAGCGTGCCGACGGTCTGCTTCATCGAGTCCAGGGCCTGCACCTTGAACGTGTCGATGGCGTCCATTGACTGGTAGATGTTGTCGAACGAGCGTTGCAGCGCCTCGATGCCGATCGTCGCCTCGGCGGACTGCTTCTGGATCTCGACGCCCTGCGTGGCGAGCAGCTGCGACGTCGACTCGATCAGGTTCGACGTGGTGGTGTTCAGCGCCGTGATCTGGTCGAGCACCAGCTTCTGGTTGGCCAGCGCCTGCGCCACGATCACCGCCGTGCGCAGCGCCGAGACGGTCGTCGTGGTGGCCCGGTCGACGCCCTTGATCAGCTCGAGGTTGTTCTTGCGGACGAGGTCGATTGCCAGGTAGCCCTGGATCGACACCGCGAGCTGGGTGAGCAGATCCTGGTGTTTCTGCCGGACGGCGAAGAGGACGTCGTCACGCAGCACCTTGGCCTTGTCCGGGTCAGTCTGCTGGATCTCGGCGATCTTCTTCTCCAGCGCAGCGTCGAGATGCTCGGCGACGTAGGCGTATTGAGCCAGGCGCTGCATCGTCTCCCAGAGGTGCACCTTCTCCTGGTCGAGCGCGGCGTTGTCCTTGCGCAGCTCGTCCTGCCCGTCCAGCAACGCTTTGAGGATCGCGTCGATGTGTGACTGCGCGCTCTCGTACTTGTGGAAGTAGTCGCGCAGCTTGTCGCCGAACGGGATCATGCCGAGCAGCTTCTTGACCCCGGTGGCCTGCTTCGGGTCGAGATCCTCGACGGTGCGCCGCAGGTCGATCAGCGTGCCCGCGACCTTGCCGGTGTCGGACGTCTTCGCCATGGCGCGCACCGGCGAGGCGAGCAACGTGTTGGACGTCTCGGCCGAAGCCCGGATCTCGTCGTTGCCCATCGTCCGGACGTCGTCGGCCTTGGCGGTGAACTCCGGCGAGTGCACGTCGAGGACGACGACCGAGTCGACGTAGTCGGCGACCTTCTGGTCCAGGGCGGGTAACGCGGCGGCCGGAATCGGCACCATGCCACCGGCCTTGGCCGGCTCGACTTCCTTCACCGGTTCGGGCGCCTGCAGGGTCAGTTGGCTCGGCGGTGTGAGCGCAGCGGCCGCAGTGTCGGACATGTCGGAGATCGCCTCCCTCGGGGCGGCACTCCGGCTAGACAGAGACCGCTCGTCCACAATTTCTAGCAGAATTCGCGAACTCACCGGTGCCGTGAACTCAGCCGTTACTTCGACGATGCCGCCTCGACGCGGCAATGTTTTCGGCGAACTGCCGTGCTCTGATGATCGGCCTGCCGCGCCACGGCGACATGGACGTCAGGTCGGCATCCTCGGATACCAACACGAAAGCCCCGACTTCGGCGACCAGGTCGAGCACTAGATTCTCCTCCCAGTCAGGACAATCGCCGACCGTCGCGGGCGGATCGACGATGCCGCCGCCACTGTGGTCCGCGGCGTCGGGGAGGACGTCGGCGTAGAGGTCGGCATGCTCGTCGTCCCACTTGAGTACGTCGACCAGCACGCGGCGGGTGTTGTCGAGCAGGTGGGGCGACAGCCATAGCGCGAACTCCGCGGCGTCGACGATCACTCCGAGGCTGTCGGCGCACGAGTTTCCGGACAGCGGTGGTGGTGACGGCCACGACCGAAACGGTGAGTTGCCGCCGGCGGCTGAGCCGACGAGAACATTGACGTCGAACACGACACCGACCGGGCCGGCGCCGGGAATGCTCAATGCGGGCCCTTGGTCGCCTGCCGTACGAGGTCGGGGATGTCGTCGAGCGAATGACCAGACGCAGCGAGCTTGGTCTGGCCGTAGGCCTGCACGTCGCGCAGCCGTTCCGCCAGCTGAACCGACTTCATCACCTTCAAGGTGGCCCGCAGGTAGGCCGACCGGTTGCCATTGCCGAAGTACTCGACCAGCTCGGCGAGGGCCTGGCGGTCCTCGTCCGCGACCGCGAATCCGATCGTCGTCGTTGCCATCAGGCGGCTCTCTCTCGCGTTGCATCTATTGTGCTTCTCAGAGGCAGTCTTAGCGACTCTTGATCGTTTGACGGACCTCGCCAGCCGCTAATAGCACAGGGTCAGGCGATTTGGGAAAGCATTCACAAGCGCGTAGCGTTTTCGTGGTCCAAGGCTTCTACCACACCGGTTCCGGGTCTTGAGCCCGGGTGGCTCACAGTCGCCGAACACCGGTTCGGTATTCGCAGCGAACCAGGGGAGCGAATGTCCGTCCAGCGTGACCCGGCGGGTGCTGACCGCGCGCCCGCGGGCTCGAGAGCCGACGCGCACCCCGCTGAGGTCGCTCGCAACGTGCCTGAGGCGACGGTCGCCCGGCTGGCCACCTACCTGCGCGTGCTGACCTCGTACGCCGAGGGTGCCGGCGCTATCGCCACGACCGTCTCGTCCGACGAACTGGCGGTCGCCGCCGGCGTGAACTCCGCGATGCTGCGCAAGGATCTCTCCTTCCTCGGCTCGTACGGCATCCGCGGCGTCGGCTACGACGTTGCGACGCTCACCGAGGAGATCGCGCGCACGCTCGGGCTCACCGTGCACCGGTCCGTGGCGCTGATCGGCGTCGGCAACCTGGGCCTGGCGCTCGCCGGCTATGCCGGATTCGCCAGCCGCGGCTTCCGGATCGCCGCGCTCGTCGACGCCGACCCCGCGCGGGTGGGCACGTCCATCCAGGGCATGACGGTGCGCGACATCGCCGACCTCGAGCGCATCGTCGACGAGGACAACATCACGATCGCGGTGCTGACCACCCCAGCGTCGGCCGCGCAGGACATCTGCGATCGCCTGGTCGCCGCCGGCGTCACGAGCATCCTCAACTTCGCGCCCGTCGTGCTCACCGTCCCGTCGCATGTGGACGTTCGCAAGGTCGATCTGGCCGCCGAGCTGCAGATCCTGTCCTTTCACGAGAACCGCAAGGCGGCGGCGCTGCTGACCGAGGCGGTCCGCGCATGAGCCTGCTCGTGGTCGGGCTGTCCTACCGCACGGCGCCGGTGTCCGTGCTCGAGCGCGCGAGCATCTCGGTCGACGACCTGCCGAAGCTGCTGGGCGAGCTGCACTCCGACGACGCGATCAGCGAGGTGCTCGCACTGTCGACGTGCAACCGCGTCGAGGTGCACGCGGACGTCGCGCGCTTCCACCCGGCGGTCGCCGAGATCACCCGGGTGCTGGCCCGGCATGCCGGCCTGTCGGTCAACGACTTGGGCGACCACCTGTACGTGCACTTCGCCGAGGCGGCCGCCGAGCACATCTTCTCCGTTGCGTCCGGCCTGAACTCCATGGTGATCGGCGAGTCGCAGGTCCTGGGTCAGCTGCGCAGCGCGTACGCGCTGGCCACCGATGCCGCGACCGTCGGCACCGTGCTGCACGACGTGGCGCAGACGGCGCTGCGGGTCGGCAAGCGGGTGCACACCGAGACCGGCATCGACCGTGCCGGGGCGTCGGTCGTGTCCGTCGCGCTCGATCACGCGTCGCGACTGCTCGGGCTCCTGGACGGACGCCGCGCGGTGATCGTCGGTGCGGGATCGATGGGCGCGCTGACCGGGGCGACGCTGCGCCGGCGGGGCGTCACCGACATCGTCATCGCGAATCGCAGCGCCGAACGCGGAGCGCGGCTGGCCGCGTCGCTCGGTGGTCGCGCCGTCGGGCTCGCCGAGGTCGCCGCGGAGATCGAAGGCGCCGACCTGCTCGTCAGCTCCACCGGCGCCACTGGGCTCGTGATCGAGCTGTCGGCTGTGGGCAACCGGGCGGCGCATCCCCTCGTTGTGCTGGACGTGGCTCTGCCCCGCGACGTCGACCCGGCCGTTGCCGAACTGCCCGGCGTCACCTACGTCGACCTCGACTCGCTGCGCGCCGACGGCGCGATGGTGAGCGACGCCGAGGTGGCGGCGGCCACGGCGATGGTCACCGAGGAGCTGGCGGCCTACCTGGCGCAGCAGCAGGCCCTGGCCGTCGCGCCGACCGTCACCGCGCTGCGCGCCCGTGCGGGGCAAGTGGTCGACGCCGAACTAGCCCGCCTCGACGCTCGGATGCCCGGCCTCGCCCCGGCTGACCGGGCCGAGGTCGCAGACGCCGTGCGGCGCGCCGTCGAGAAGGTGCTGCACGCGCCGACCGTCCGGGTCAAGGAACTCGCCGCGACCCCGGGTGGCGACCAGTACGCGGCCGCGCTGCGCGAGCTGTTCGACCTCGATCCGGCACGTCCGGAGTCGGTCACCGCGGTCCGGACGAAGGCCGAGCTATGACGGCGACGCGGACGCTACGGGTCGGCACGCGCGGCTCGCTGCTGGCGCGCACGCAGACCGATCTGGTCGTTGTGGCGCTCGGCGCACCCGTTGAGATCGTGCCGATCGTCACGGACGGCGACCGCTCGACGGCCGCGCTCGAGCAGATCGGTGGCACCGGGGTCTTCGTGTCGGCGCTGCGATCGGCCCTGCTCGAGGGCGAGATCGACGTGGCCGTCCACTCCTACAAGGATCTGCCGACCGGCGACGCTGAGGGCATCGTGATCGCGGCCGTGCCGCGGCGCGAAGACCCACGCGACGCGCTCGTCGCGCGTGACGGGCTGATGCTCGGCCAGTTGCCGGCCGGTTCGCGGATCGGCACGGGTTCGCCGCGGCGGGCCGCACAGCTGCGCGCGCTCGGCCTGGGCTTCGAGATCGTCCCGATGCGCGGCAACGTCGACACCCGGCTGCGCCGCGTGGGTGAGGGCGCCGTCGACGCCGTCGTGCTGGCTCTGGCCGGCCTGCGGCGCCTGGGACGCGACGCCGAGGTCACCGAGATCCTCGACCCGATCCAGGTGCTGCCCGCGCCGGGTCAGGGTGCGCTGGCCGTCGAGTGCCGGGCGTCCGATCAGGGCGCCCTGGCCGCGCTGCGCGTGATCGACGACGCCGACACGCGAGCCGCCGTCACCGCCGAGCGCGCCGTGCTGGCAGAGCTCGAAGCCGGATGCACCGCACCCGTCGGCGCCCTGGCCGAGATCGCCGAGGGTGATGACGGACCCGAAGTGTTCCTCCGTGGCTCGGTAACGGCTCCGGACGGCTCGCGCGCCGTCCGGCTGTCGTCCACCGGCCCGGTAACCGATGCCGAAGGGGTAGGCCGGCGACTCGCCGCCGAGCTGATCGCCGAAGGCGCAGACAAGATGATGGGGAGCTCGACATGACCCGCGCGCGTAAGACCGTTGGTCGGATCACCTTCGTGGGCGCCGGTCCCGGCGACCCCGGGCTGCTTGCCGTTCATGCCGTGGACGCGCTCGCCGCCGCCGAGATCGTCTACGCCGATGCGTCCGTCCCGCCCGCCATCACGTTCCTGGCGGCCGGAGAGGTACGCCCGGCCGAGGGGCTGCCCGCCGATATCGCCAAGGCAGCCCTTGCCGATGCGCGCACAGGTGTGCGCGTGGTCCGGCTCTTCTCCGGCGACGTCCTCACCGACGACCGCGCGGTCAAGGAGGCGCTGACCGTCGCGAAGACGGTCGTGCCGTTCGACATCGTGCCCGGGCTGCCGTTCGGCGTCGGCACCGCGGCGTACGCGGGCGTGCCCGTGGGCTCGGTGCACACCGAGGTCGACCTGGTCGACATCGCGTCGGCCGACTTCGACGCGCTGGCGCACGCAGCCGGCACGCTCGTCGTGACGATTCCGGCAGCTGATGTGCAGACACTCGGCGAGCAGCTCGTGTCGGCCGGTCTCAAGCCGGACACCCCGATCACGGTCAGCTCCGACGGCACCGGCACCTCGCAGCACACCGTCACCGGCACGATCGGCGAACTCGAACTCGCCGCGGTGGGCATGACGGGCAAGCTGGTGGTCACCGTCGGCCGGGCCGCGCTGCAGCGCGACAAGCTCGGCTGGTGGGAGTCGCGGCCGCTGTACGGCTGGCGCGTGCTCGTGCCCCGGACGAAGGACCAGGCCGGCGCGATGAGCGACCGCCTGCGCGCGTACGGCGCGGTTCCCGTCGAGGTGCCGACCATCGCCGTCGAGCCGCCCCGCACCCCCGCGCAGATGGAGCGCGCGATCAAGGGCCTGGTCACCGGCCGCTACGAGTGGATCGTGTTCACCTCGACGAACGCCGTGCGCGCCGTCCGGGAGAAGTTCGACGAGTTCGGCCTGGACGCCCGGGCGTTCGCCGGCGTGAAGATTGCCTGCGTGGGCGAGACGACCGCCGACGCGGTACGCAGCTACGGCATCGAGCCCGAGCTGGTGCCGTCGGGCGAGCAGTCGTCCGAGGGCCTGCTCCTCGACTTCCCGCCGTACGACGACGTCCTCGACCCGATCAACCGGGTGCTCCTGCCTCGTGCCGACATCGCCACCGAGACACTCTCGGCAGGCCTGCGCGAACGCGGCTGGGAGATCGACGACGTCACGGCCTACCGGACGGTGCGCGCCGCGCCGCCGGCGGCCGAGATCCGCGACGCGATCAAGTCGGGCGGCTTCCACGGCGTGTGCTTCACGTCGTCCTCGACGGTGCGCAACCTGGTCGGCATCGCCGGCAAGCCGCACGCGCGAACCGTCGTGGCGGCGATCGGCCCGCAGACAGCGGCCGCCGCTCGCGAGTTCGGGCTGCGCGTCGACGTCCAGCCGGACTCGGCGACGGTACCGGCGCTGGTCGACGCGCTCGCTGAGTTCGCGGCGGCGCGTGCCGTCGAGGAGCGCGAGAAGGCCGCCGCGGCGGCAGCCCGGAAGCCGTCGCGCCGCCGCTAGCCCTTCTCGGTTTTGGTCGCCCATCGGGCTATTTGACGCTGGGTGACCAAAAGCGTTCATCGTTATGATGCGCGGCGTTTGCCGTGTTAGCCATACGCTTGGCGCACCGTCGATGAAAGGTGCGCCATGTCCACACTGCGTAGCCTTGCCCTCGTTGCCGCGCTGATCGTCGGGGGATTCGCGTTCATGGCGCCCGCGCGGGCGGCGGCCACCTACAACGTGCTGTTCGACGACACGTCCGCCGAGACGGCAGGCAACGCCGACTGGATCATCTCCACCGCAATGCCCGACCCGCTCGCGCAGAATCCGGCGCCCAGCACCGAGACGAGCTGGACGGGCGCGATCTCGGCCTGGGGCGTCGCGTTGCAGCGCACCGGCCGGTACAGCCTCAAGACGCTGCCGCCGACCGGCGCGATCACGTTCGGCAACGCGTCCAACGCGCTCGACCTGTCGCACTTCAACGCGTTCGTGCTGCCCGAGCCGAACATCCTGTTCACCGCCGCCGAGAAGACCGCGATCATGCAGTTCGTCCAGGCGGGAGGCGGGCTGTTCATGATCAGCGACCACAACGGCAGCGACCGCAACAACGACGGCGCTGACTCGGTCAAGGTGCTCAACGACCTGATGACGACGAACGGCGTCGACTCGTCCGACCCGTTCGGGATCAGCATCGACGTCCTCGACATCAGCAACGAGAACCCCAACCGCATCGGGACGTCCGCGGCCGGCGACCCGATCGTCAGCGGCCCGTTCGGCACCGTGACGGGCACGATCATCCGCGACGGCACGACGGCGACCCTTCATCCGTCAGACAACGCGGCGGCTCGGGGCGAGGTCTACCGCTCGACGTTCTCACCATCGGGCACGACCGGAATCGCCTTTGCGACAAGCACGTTCGGCTCTGGACGCGTCGCGTTCTGGGGCGACAGCTCGCCGATGGACGACCGCACCGGGCAGTCGGGCAACACGCTCTTCAACGGCTGGAACGACCCGGCCGGCACGGATGCCACGCTGGCGCTCAACGCCACCGAGTGACTCGTCGGCGGCTCGTCGGGCGCCGGCGGCGGCTCCGAGCGGGTCGCGAACGGCGGCTTCGAGAGCGGGTTGAAGGGGTGGACGTCCTCGGGCGCGGCAGCCGTCACCACGACCCGCGCGCACTCGGGCACCCACTCGGTCGCGCTGTGCGGGGTGAACGGATGCGCCGACGCGCTTAGCCAGCGGGTGACGCTGCCGTCCGGCACGTCCGGGCGGGTGAGCTTCTGGACGTTCCTGACCACGCAGGAGACCACGCACTCGTTCGACTTCCTGCGCGTGCAGGTCAACGGCACGACCGTCGCGTCGCTCAGTGACGGCAGCCCGGCCGGCTCGTGGTTCTCGACGAGCGCCAGCCTGGCCGCGTACGCCGGGCAGACCGTCACGCTCGCGTTCGCGGCGACCAACGGGACGAAGCTGCC
>DASXRA010000300.1:0-15561 GCA_036506855.1 Jatrophihabitantaceae bacterium | reverse complement strand
TCTTCGCGCTCGCCGGCGTCGCTTTCGTGCCGGCCACTGACTGGGCGCAGCGGACGCGCTGACCGCACGCCCGGCGATCACCGCGGACCCGGCGCGGATAGGCTCGCCTCGTGAGTTGCCTGGCGGTTGTCGTCCTCGCTGCGGGCGAGGGCACCCGGATGAAGTCGGCCACCCTGCCGAAGGTGCTGCATGGCTTCGCCGGACGCTCACTGCTCGCTCACGTCCTTGCCGCGACGGACGACCTGGGCGCCAAGCACACCGTGGTGGTGATCGGCCACCGTCGCGACGCCGTCCGCGAGCACTTGGCCACGATCGCTCCGGACGCCGTGCCCGTCGTGCAGGACGAGCAGCGCGGCACCGGGCATGCCGTGCGCCTCGCACTCGAAGCGGTGCCTGCTGGTGACGAGGGCACGATCGTGGTCGTCCCGGGCGACGCCCCGCTGCTCACGGCACCGACCCTCGAGGCACTGCTCGCCGAGCACACCGCCGCGCGAGCCGCCGCCACCGTGCTGAGCAGCATCGCCGACGACCCCACCGGCTACGGCCGGGTCATCCGCGACAGCGCCGGCGCGGTCGTCCGCGTCGTCGAGCACAAGGACGCCACACCCGCCGAGCGCGCGGTTACCGAAGTCGCGGCGAGTGTGTACGCCTTCGACCACGGCCTGCTGCGCGACGCCGTCGGACGCCTGTCAACAGCGAACTCCCAGGGCGAGGAATACCTGCCCGAGGTCGTGTCGATCCTCGTCGCCGACGGGCGCGCGGTGCGGGCCGTGATCGCGCCGCACGACGAGACGGCCGGCGTCAACGACCGGGTGCAGCTCGCGGCCGCGCACCGCACGTACAACGCGCGGCTGCTCGACGCGCACATGCGCGCCGGTGTCACGGTGGTCGACCCGGCCACGACCTGGGTCGACGCGGACGTCCGGCTCGAACCCGACGCCGTGCTCCTGCCCTCGGTCGACCTGCACGGTGCGACGACGGTGGCGTCCGACGCGGTGATCGGCCCGCAGACCACGCTGTTCGACACCACGGTCGGCGAGCGCTCGGAGGTCCATCGGGCGGTCTGCCGTAGTTCCACGATCGGCAAGGACGTGACGATCGGCCCGTTCGCCTACCTGCGTCCCGGAGTGGTGCTCGCCGACGGCGTCCACATCGGCACGTACGTGGAGTTGAAGGCCAGCGAGGTCGGCCCTGGCACCAAGGTGCCGCATCTGACCTATGTCGGCGACGCGACGATCGGCGAGAAGGCGAACATCGGCGCGGCCACCGTCTTCGTCAACTACGACGGCGTCGCGAAGCATCACACGACGGTCGGCGACCACGTCCGCATCGGCTCGGACACCATGCTCATCGCGCCGATCACCATCGGCGACGGCGCATATACCGCAGCCGGCTCGGTCATCGACGAGGACGTCCCGCCCGGGGCGCTCGGCGTCGCGCGCAGCCGTCAGCGCAACGTGGCAGGCTGGGTAGCGCGGAAACGACCCGGCAGCGCCGCCGCAGACGCGGCCGATCGCGCGGGCGGCGGCGACACCACGCAGTCCGACACCGACCGGGAGGACCCAGAATGAGCTCACCCCACGAATCTGCTCCGCAAAGAACGCTCCGCACTTTCGCAGGGACCCCAGCATGAGCACGATCGAACTAGCCGGCCGCAAGACCCTCGTGCTCCTGTCGGGCCGCGCCTACCCCGAACTGGCCGACGAGATCGCCGCCGAACTCGGCATTACGGTCATGCAGACCACCGCGTACGAGTTCGCGAACGGCGAGACCTTCATCAAGCCGGACGAGTCTGTGCGCGGCAGCGACGCATTCGTCATCCAGTCCTACACATCACCGATCAACCAGTGGGTGATGGAGAGCCTGATCCTCTGCGACGCCCTCAAGCGCGCCTCGGCCAAGCGGACCACCGTCGTCATGCCGTTCTACCCGTACGCGCGGCAGGACAAGAAGCACCGAGGTCGCGAACCGATCTCGGCCCGGCTGATCGCCGACCTGTTCAAGACCGCGGGCGCCGACCGGCTGATGGCCATCGACCTGCACACCGCTCAGATCCAGGGGTTCTTCGACGGCCCGGTCGACCACCTCTTCGCGTTGCCGCTGCTGGCCAACTACGTCCAGGGCAAGTACGCCGTCGAGGATCTCATCGTCGTCTCGCCCGACACCGGACGCGTGCGCGCGGCCGAGCAATGGGCCGACCGGTTGGGCGGGCGCCCCATCGCGTTCGTGCACAAGACGCGCGACCCCGATGTCGCCAACAAGGTCGTCGCGAACCGCGTCGTCGGCGACGTCGCCGGGCACACCTGCCTGTTGATCGACGACATGATCGACACCGGGGGGTCGATCACCCAGGCGGCCGATCTGCTCTTCGCCAGCGGCGCTACCGACGTCGTCATTGCCGCCTCGCATGGCATCTTCTCCACCCAGGCCACGGATCGGCTCAAGAACAGCCGGGTCAGCGAGGTCATTGTCACCAACACGCTGCCGGTCGCGCCGGAGCAGGCATTCGACAAGCTCACCGTGCTCTCGGTCGCGCCGATGATCGCCCAGGCGATCAAGGAAGTTTTTGAAGACGGCTCGGTCACCAGCCTCTTCGACGGCCGCAGCTGATCGGCGCGTTTGATCGACATCGGGGCGGGCTGAAGATCAACGCCGGCTGACCCTCGGATCTCGTGTCCGTCGTGCCCTAATGTGCAATGCGGTTTTGCTTTACAGTTGGCCCGATCTGCCCGCAGCCTTCATGGGAGGGCCAGTGTCCAACACCGATCCGCATCATGACGCCACGCAGATCGCCCCCTGGCAATACGGCGAGCAAACCGAGACCCCCGATGATCCGGGGGATCCAGCGGAGGAGACGACGCCGAGCTGGCTCGGCTACCAGCCCGAGCCCGCCGACCACGCTCCCCCGCCCGCGTACCCGCAGAGTCCGCTCGCACACGTCGAGTACGCGCCGCCGCAGTATGTCGAACCGCAGGACGAGCGTGCGCCGGAGCAGCCCGCTGCCGATGTGCCCGTGGGCGCCGGGTTGGTCCCGCCGCGCTCCGACGCCACGCCACCGTCACCCGAGCAGGCGCCCGCCCCGGCACAGACCACCGGGTGGTCCGCGACCGACTACAGCAGCGCGCAGCGCGGATATACCGACGCGCCCGAGCGCTATCGGCCGGCCGACCCGGGGCGTGCCGAGCCGAGCCAGCCGGCCGACCCCGTGCCGCGGCCCGAGGATCTGCTCATCCCGGACCGGCCGGCGATCACCGAGGCGCCGGCACAGTGGGGCTGGCGCGGGCACGTCAACCGGCTCTCCGCCGGCGCGATCAAGCCAACGCCGAAGGCGGCCGAGCTGGCCGATCGCCAGGCGGTCCAGGACATTCAGCGCGGGTTCTCCCGGCCGATGACCGTCGTCGTCATCCAGCCCAAGGGCGGCGCCGGCAAGACCCCGACGGCGATCGGGCTCGCCTCCGCGCTCGGCGCGAGTCGCGGTGGCTACGTCGTCGCCTGGGACGACAACGAGACGCGTGGCACGCTGGCCGTGCGGGTCGCCAACCGCGACAGCCAGCGGACGACCGTCTGGGACCTGCTCGGCGAGCTCTCCTCGTTCGAGCGCGCCGACGCCCGCGTCGGCGACCTCGGCTATTACGTGCGCTCACAAGGTGAGGCGTACTTCGACGCGCTGGTCAGCGATGATCACCCTGCCCACATGGCCCAGATCGGCGAGGACGAGTTCCACCGCATCCACGCGGTGTTGCAGCGTTTCTACCGGCTGATCGTGATCGACACCGGCAACAACGTCCGCTCACCGAACTGGCAAGCTGCCGTCAACGCGGCCGACGTCGTGGTGATTCCGTCGACGTATCAGCGCGATGTCGGCTACAGCGGCTCATGGGTGCTCGATCACCTCATCCAGACCGGTCGAGCGGAGCTGGCCGAACACTCCGTCACGGTGCTGACCGCCGCCGATCCGGACCCCGACCGCAAGGTGCGCAAGGAGTTGCTGCGCCACTTCGGCGTGCGCACCCAGAACGTCGTCGAGATCCCGCACGACCCGCACATCGCGACTGGCGGGCCGATGCACTGGAACAGGCTGAACGTCGAGACCCGGCGCGCATGGGTGCAGCTGGGTGCCGTCGTCGTCCATGCCCTGGCCCAGCGCGACCAGCCCAAGCGCTAGCGCACACCGGCCGCCGCGGCGGCGATGCGGGCGAAGGCCGTCACGTCGAGGGTCTCGCCGCGCAGTGTGGGGTCGATGCCGGCGGCGCGCAGCACCGCCTCAGCGGCCGCCGGCGATCCGGCCCATGACGCCAGCGCCGAGCGCAGCATCTTGCGACGCTGCGCGAACGCCTGATCGATCACGGTGAAGACGTCCGTGCGGGCGACCCCGTCCGGAAGTGCCGGCGGCGCTCGCCTGGTCAGCCGAACCAGACCGGAGTCGACGTTGGGGACGGGCCAGAAGACCGCTCGAGGCACCGTTCCAGCACGCTCCGCCGCGGCGTACCAGGCGGCCTTGACGCTCGGCACGCCGTACGTCCTCGAGCCCGGGGGCGCAGCGAGCCGGTCTGCGACCTCAGCCTGGACCATCACCAGCCCGTGCCGCAGGCTGGGCAGCGACTCGAGCAGGTGCAAGACGACCGGCACGGCGACGTTGTACGGCAGGTTGGCGACGAGGGCACTCGGCTGCGGGTCGGGCAGCTCGGTCAGCCGCAGCGCGTCCGCCTGGACGACGGTCAGCCGCCCAGCAGCGTCAGGCTGGTGCGCAGCCACAGTCGACGCGAGCGCGCCGGCCAGCAGCGCGTCGATCTCGACGGCCACGACTCGGGCACCGGATTCGAGCAGACCCAGAGTCAGCGAGCCCAGACCGGGCCCGATCTCGACCACGACCTCGCCCGGCGAGACGCCAGCGACCCGCACGATCCGCCGAATCGTGTTCGCGTCATGTAGGAAGTTCTGGCCGAGCGCCTTGGTCGGGCGCACTCCGAGCGTCGCCGCGAGCGCACGGATCTCGGCGGGTCCGAGCAAGCCGCTCAGTACCACCCGTTCGATTGCCAGAAACTCCACGCGCCGCAGGGCGTGCTGTACCGGCCGGCGATGTAGTTCAGTCCCCACTTGATCTGGGTCGTCGGGTTGGTCTGCCAGTCGTCGCCGTAGACAGCCATCTTCTCGCCTGGCAACGCCTGCGGGATCCCGTACGCGCCGCTCGGGTTGGAGGCGTTCACCCGCCAACCGCTTTCGTGGCTCCAGAGCTGGTACAGGCAGCTGAACTGGTCGTCGCCCCAGCCTCGCTGCGCGGCGAGCTGCTTGCCGATGTCCTGTGCCGAGCCCGGATCGACGTGGATCGGCGGCGGGCCTGGCTTCGGCTTGGTGCCCACCTTGAGCACGGCGGCGACCGGCTTGACGATGACGGTCCGGCCAACGATCGTCTTGCCGATCTGCTTGCCGTCGACACGGACCACGGCGTACGTCACCTTCTCGACGCCGTTCTTGCCGTGCTTGACGAGCTTGGTGTCTCCGACGGTCATCGTCGGGTCGGCGACGTGCTTCGTCGGGAACGGCACCGGACGCGTCGCGTAAACCCTGCCGCTCTTGATGCGCGTTACCAGGATGCGTTCGCCGTCGCGCAACTGGGCGCTGGACGTCGCGGACAGCAGATCCTGCTTGCCGACCGCGATACCCAGATCACCGAGCAACTCGGTGACCGAGCCCGCTGTGGTGGTCACGGTTCGGGCCTTGCCGTCGGCGATGATCGTGACCCGTTTCGGGCTGCGCACTTCTATCTGCGTCGGTGAGAGCGGCAGGCGCACGTCACGCGACACGGAGGAGAAGTCGGCCGCCGGGTAGCCAAGCTGGCTGAGCGCATCGGCGACAGTCGGCGCGGTCACCCAGATGTCGCGCCGCTGGCCGTCGACATTCAGATGCAGCAGCCGGCCGCGGCGAAGCACGATGGTGCTGCCGTTGTGTACGCGAGAGTCGAGCCCCGGCGCCACCACGTCGTGCGAGCCGACCGGGTAACGAGCCGCCGTGAGCACGCCCTGGACGTTGGTCGCCACCGTGTGGAACTTCTGCTGCTGGCCGTCGACCCGGAGTGTCACGGTCTTGTCGACCTTCGCCCAGGCGACCGTCGCACCTACGACACCTGCGAGCACGGCCGCGTACAAACCGTACTTCACGCTGCGACGCACAAACAGGCTCCCATCCGTTCGTCCGCGCTCGCGCGTTCCCCTCGCAGCATGGTCACGAGACCATAACGTGCCCGCTGGGGTAAGGCCAAGCCCGGGTCCCGCGTGTCGATCTGGCGCGACACGGGAGACCCGGGCTTGAGGTTAGCCAGGTGTTAGAGGTACTGACCGCACACTGGCCAAGGGGCCGATCCGCGGGCTGCATAGAGCTTGCTAGCTATGGCAATCTGCTGCTCGCGGCTGGCGAGGTCGGCACGCTCCGCGTACGCCCCACCACCGTTCGAGAGCCAGGTGCTGTAGCTGAACTGCAGACCGCCGTAGTACCCGTTTCCGGTATTGATATGCCAGTTGCCACCGGACTCGCAGTTGGCGACCGCGTCCCAGTTCAATCCGCCGGTGTTCGTCGGCGCGGGCGCCGGAGCGGCGGGGCGCTCCTTGGTACCGACCTGCACGACCTTGGCGACCGGCTTGCTGATGACCTTGCGCGCCAGGCGTGCCCGGCCCATCAGCTTGCCGTCGATGTAGACCAGCGCGTACGTCACGGCGGCGCTGCCGTGCTTGCCGGACCTGATCACCTTGGTCTCGCCCTGGTACATCGACGAGTTCGGCTGCCGAACGGTCGGGTAGGCGATCGAGACGTGCTTGACGACGCGCGTGCGCACTACGCGCTGCAGGACGATCTTCTGCCCTGGGCGCAACAGTGCGGTCGACGCGACCGACAGCCGGTCCCCGTGCTTGACCTTGATACCGAGATTCGCGAGCAGGTCGCGAGCTGTGGCATCGGTCGTGACGACCCGCTGCGTCACGTGGTCGTGGACGATCGTGATGTTCTTCGGCGAACGCAACTCGATCGCGGTAGGCGACAGCGGCAGCCGCTTGTCGCGAGACACCGACGAGAACTCAGCCGTCGAGTACCCGAGCTGAGCCAACGCCTCGGAAACGGTCGGGGTGGTCACCCAGATGTCGCGTCGTTTGCCATCGATGGTCAGGTGAAGGAGCCGTCCCCGCTTGAGGACGATCTCGGATCCGTTGTGCACCTTCGTCGTGACCGCCGGTGCCACGACGTCGTGGGCTCCGACCGTGAAGCCGGCGCCGGAGAGCACGCCGCCAACATCGCTTGCAGTTGTGTGGATCTTGTTCTGTTGTCCGTCGAGCCTGAGCTCGACGGTCTTGCTGCTGTCACTACCAGCCCAGGCGACGGTGCCGCCGACGAGACCGGCGAGAGCCAGCCCGTACAGGCCGTACTTGACGCTGCGACGCACTTAGAGACTCCTCTCGTCGTTCGCGCTTCGCGTACCTGACCTGCCGGAACGGATCGGATGCACCCCACCGCACCGAGGTACGGATCGGCGGGACCACCGTTCCAGCGAAGTCACCGGACGCTAACCGCGGCTTCGACAGGAGACCAACCTCAAGGCCACAAGCTGACATAGGATTTACGTGAGGCATAGGCCATACATCGTGTTCGCCGTCCGGCGTGTCGCGGCGCAGAGCGCGGCCGGCTCTACGGCCTGCAACTTGGCCACGGCGAGCAGCGTATGAGGCAATAAATATGGGCCATTGGGACGGCCACGGTAGGGGTGCGGCGCCAGGAACGGTGCGTCCGTTTCAAGCAGGATGTCATCGGTGTTAACTGAGGCCACTGCTTCTCTCACACCTGGCGCGTTTGTGAAAGTGGCCACCCCGGCCACGGAAAGGACATATCCGGCGTCGACGCAGAGCTTCGCCATCGCTGCGTCGCCGGAGAAAGCGTGAAAAACCACGCGTTCGGGGGCACCCTCCTCCAACAGGATGCGAAGGACATCTGTATGGGCATCGCGGTCGTGGATCATCAGCGTCTTGCCGACGCGTTTGGCCAGGTCGATGTGCCGCCGGAAGTTCGCGTGCTGCTCGGCCGGTGTGGTGCGGTCCCAGTAGTAGTCCAGCCCGGTCTCGCCGACCGCGACCACGCGCGGGTGCCGTGCAAGCCGCTCGAGCTCGGCGTAGTCCTCGTCGGTCAGGCCGGCGACTTCCGTGGGATGCACCGCGACGGCCGCGTACACGTCGGGATGCTCGCTCGCCGCCCGCACGCACCACGCGGACGATTCCAGCGTGTCCCCCACCGTGATGACGGCCGTGACGTTGACATCGCGGGCGCGCGCCATCACGTCGGCGACGAACTCACGGGTGGGCTCCAGCCCGGCCCGCTGGGCCATCGCGTCCAGATGGCAGTGGGCGTCCAGAACCGGCGAAGGCAGCGGTTCCGGCGGGGGCGGCGGAGTGTTCTGGCGTTCCTGCCCGGATCGCGCAACATCTGGCGTCCCCACGCCGCCAGATGTTGCGCGATCGGTCATTCCGGCGCCAGCCGGGCGAGTTCCTCGTCGACGATCGAGGGGTCGAGCTTGGTGAAGATCGGCGTCGGCGGCGCGATCGGCCGCCCGACCTCGAGCGGCGTGGACTGCCAGCGCACGCCGGTGTCGTAGTCGCCGGTCAGCACGCTGTAGGACGGCGAGCCCACCGCGGTCTGCTCGTCCACCTCGACCAGGTCGGGCATCGCGGCCCACTCACCGATGCCCCCGAGCAGCGCGTGCACCTTCGACGACGACGACGGCAGGAACGGCGTCAGCAGCGTCTTGGCGTCGTCGACGACCTGCAGCGCGACGTGCAGCACGGACGCCATGCGCTGCGGGTCCTCGGTGCGCAGCTTCCACGGCGCCATGTCGGACAGGTACTTGTTCGCCTGGGAGAGCAGACCGAACACCTCCGTTATCGCCGCCTTCTGCCTGCTGCGGGCGAGCGACTCGCCCACGGTGCCGAAGGCCGCCCGCGACGCGCCGAGCAGTGCGTGGTCGGCATCCGTGAGCGCCCCGGGAGCCGGGATGGAGCCGACGTTCTTGGCGGTCATCGAGAGCGTGCGGTTGACCAGGTTGCCCCAGCTGGCCACCAGCTCGTCGTTGTTGCGGCGGAGGAACTCCGACCAGGTGAAGTCGGTGTCCTGGTTCTCCGGCCCGGCGACGGCCAGGTAATAGCGCAGCGCGTCCGCGTCGTAGCGCGACAGCATGTCGCCGACGTAGATGACGACGTTGCGCGACGAGGAGAACTTGCGCCCTTCCATGGTGAGGAACTCGCTGGAGACGACCTCGTGCGGACGTTCCAGCTCTCCGTACTCACCCGGCTTGCCGCCCCGGTCGCCCTGACCGGAGTAGCCGAACAGCATCGCCGGCCAGATCTCGGCGTGGAACACGATGTTGTCCTTGCCCATGAAGTAATAGGCCTCGGGCGCGCTGCCGTCCGGCGCCGGCTGCCAGTACGGGCGCCAGGCGTCCGGATCGCCGGTGCGCGCGGCCCACTCGATCGAGGCCGACAGGTAGCCGATCACGGCGTCGAACCACACGTAGATCTTCTTGTCGGGACGGTCGCGCCAGCCGTCGAGCGGCACCGGCACGCCCCAGTCGAGGTCGCGGGTGATCGCCCGGGGCTTGAGGTCGTCGAGCAGGTTCAGCGCGAACTTCTGGACGTTGGGACGCCAGCTCTGCCGGCTGCGTAGCCAGTCGCCGAGCGTGTTCGTGAATGCCGGCAGGTCGAGGAAGTACTGCTCGGTCTCGACGAACTTCGGGGTCTCTCCGTTGATCCGGCTCGTCGGGTTGATCAGGTCGGCCGGATCGAGCTGGTTGCCGCAGTTCTCGCACTGATCGCCGCGTGCGCTCGGGTAGGCGCAGATCGGGCAGGTGCCCTCGATATAGCGGTCGGGCAGGGTGCGTCCGGTCGATGGGCTGATCGCGCCGAGCTGCGTCCTCGGGAAGACATAGCCGTTGTCGAGCAGCCCGAGGAACAGCTGCTGGGTCACGGCGTAGTGGTTCTTGGTGGTCGTCCGGGTGAACAGGTCGTAGGAGAGCCCGAGCTTCTGCAGATCCTTGGCGATCACGGTGCTGTAGCGGTCGGCGAGCTCGCGGGCGGACACGCCTTCACGGTCGGCCTGTACCTGGATCGGCGTGCCGTGCTCGTCGGTGCCGCTCACCATGAGCACCTTGTTGCCGGCCATCCGCTGATAGCGGCTGAACACGTCGGACGGGACGCCGAACCCGGCGACGTGGCCGATGTGCCGAGGCCCGTTCGCGTACGGCCAGGCCACAGCGGTCAGCACGTGGTTACTCATGACGCAAGCCTAGTGAGCGTCGCCGAACGGATATCGGCGCCGAGCCGACGCCGCCCCGGTCTCGACGGAGCGAGGCCGGGGCGGTGACGGCGATGATCAGTGCGAAGCGCGGCGCCGAACGGACGCGAGGCTGACTGCGGCAGCGCCGAGCACGACGAACGCGATACCCATCGCGAGCAGCGGAGCGATGTGCACGCCCGTGTCGGCCAGCGCCGCCACGGAATCGAGCTGCGCAGCCGGGGCGTGCGAATCGACCGGTGTCGGTGTGTCGCTGGGCGGCGCGGCGAGCGCCGGCGCGCTGCCGGACGACGGCGGTGGTGTGTCGCTCGACGAGGTGCCCCCAGGCCCGGAGCCACCGGACGTCGACTCGGTCTCCGTCGGCGACTCGGACGGCGTCGGCGACTCGGACGGCGTCGGCACGCTCTCGGTGCAGCTCGTGTGGGCCGGGTTGCCCTGCCCGACGCCCTGGTTGCGGTCACACTCGTACCCGGCGTTGTTGTCCGAGCCGCCGGGCATCTGGCCGGCCGGGTTCTTGTTGTCGGCCTTGCCGACGCATCCCGCGCACGGCTTGCCGGCGGCCTTCCCGTCGCCCTTCCCGTTCTGCGAGGCAGAACCGTCGCGCGTTGAGTCGTACGGGCCGTGCACGTTCGCACCGTGGCCGCTGTAGTCGGCGTTCGAGGTCGGTTGCGGAGAGGTGTAGGTCTGGTGTGCCGGGCTGTTGCCGTGATCGCCCGGCGACGCCGATACCGGCGATCCGAACAGCGCGAACGCTCCGGCACAGATGACGCCCGCCGCGACAGCAGCTCCGATGATCCGGCGGGCCTTGCTTGACAACATTGTCAGTCCCCGATCAGAGACGAGCGTCAGCGCAGCATGCGAGCAGGCATGTCGCATGACGGTAACGCCACATGGAATAGGAATCCCCGTGCAACAAGCTGGCCGCCTCGTGGCGGCCGATGTTGGATATTAGAGGCAACGGGCGCCCGATGGACATACCTCTAGGGTCACAATTTCGCCCGTTATCTTTTTTGTGTGACGACGGCCTCGTAGACGACGCGCTTGGGCAGGCCGTACGCCCGTGCGACAGCGGCGATCGCGTCCTTGCGTGACTCTGCCGCCGCCTCGCGATCCGCGACCGCGGCAGCCAGCTCGGCGGGCTCGGCCGAACTCGCCACGGCGGGGGCCCCGCCGACGACGAGCGTGATCTCGCCACGCACGTCGCCGGCAGCCCACTCGGCCAGCTCGCGCAGCGTCCCCCGCCGGATCTGCTCGTAGGTCTTGGTCAGCTCGCGGCACACGGCCGCCGGGCGGTCCGGTCCGAACGCCTCCACCAAGGCGAGCAGCGTCGCGGCCAGGCGGTGCGGTGCCTCGAAGAAGACGACCGTGCGCGGCTCGCCGGCCAGCGCGGCCAGGGCACGGCGCCGCTCGCCGGCCCGGCGCGGCAGGAAGCCCTCGAAGCAGAAGCGGTCGACAGGCAGCCCTGAGACCGCCAGCGCCGCTGTGACCGCGGACGGGCCGGGCAGGACGGTAACGGTCAGCCCCGCAGCGACGGCGGCCGCGACGAGCCGGTAGCCCGGATCGGAGATCGCCGGCATCCCGGCGTCGGTGACGACCAGGACGTCGCTGCCGTCGCGGAGGGCGTCCAGGAGCGCGGGGACCCGTCCCGTCTCGTTTCCCTCGAAGAACGACACGACCCGGCCGGACGGCGTGACGCCGAGATCCGCGCACAGGCGGCGCAGCCGTCGGGTGTCCTCGGCGGCGATGACGGCGGCCGTCGCGAGACCGGCAACCAGGCGCGGCGACGCGTCGCCCGGATCGCCCAGCGGCGTCGCCGCGAGGATCAGCCGGCCTGTTGCCTGCGCGTCGCTCACGGGCAGACCCTACGATCGGGGGCGTGACGGTCACAGCGGAGGCAGCGCCGCCGTCCGCCACCAGCAGCACAGAGACCGTTGCACCGGCCCCCGTCGAACCTCCGCGTCCGGTGCCGGCTGCCCTCACCCCGTGGCGCGACCCGTCCCCGCTGATCGGCTGGGCGATGACCGCCCTGGTCTTCGGCGTGGCAGCGGTCAGCCGGTTGTGGGCGCTCGGCTGGCCGCCCGGCAAGAGCTTCGACGAGGTCTACTACGCCACCGAGGCGCAGGAGATGCTGCGCTACGGCTACGAGGACAACCGCGGCTACACGTTCATCGTGCACCCGCTGCTGGGCAAGTGGCTGATCGCGGGCACGTCCTGGCTCGGCCAGCGCAAGCACTGGTTCTGGCACGACACGGCGATCGGCTGGCGGATGGCGCCTGCCATCGCCGGCATCGTCAGCGTCGTGCTGCTCGCGCGGATCGCGCGGCGGATGTTCCGGTCCAACCTCTTCGGCGGCATCGCCGGCCTGCTGCTGGCGGTAGAAGGCGTCTCGGTCGTGCAGTCGCGCGTCGCGCTGCTCGACATATTCCTGCAGGTGTTCATCGTCGCCGGGTTCGGCGCGCTGGTGCTCGACCGCGACCAGATGCGCGGCCGCCTGGCGCGGCTGCTCGAAGGCGGCGTCGACCTGACCACCCGGGTGCCCGCGCTCGGGCCTCGTCCGTGGCGGCTCGTCGCCGGGGTGATGTTCGGGATGGCGCTCGCGACGAAGTGGTCCGCGCTCTCCTTCTTCATCGCGTTCGTCGTGCTGAGCCTCGTCTGGGACCGCGGCGCGCTCAAGTCCGCCGGGGCGCGACGCTCCTGGCGTACCGCAGCGCGCAGATCGTGGATCGGCGCCATCGGGTCGCTGGTCGTCGCCCCGCTCGCCACGTACCTGATGAGCTACGTCGGCTGGTTCGCCGGCGAGAACTCGTGGAACCGCCACTGGGCCGACACGCACTCGGCCAGCGGGCACCTCAACCTCCCGTTCGGCATCCACCCGCCGTTCTGGTGGGGCTGGGTACCTGCGCCGATCCGGTCGCTCGGTTCCTACACGCTGCACGCCTACCGCTTCCACGAGACGCTGTACTCGCCGCATCCGTACGGCTCGAAGCCGTGGAGCTGGCTGGTCCTCGCGCGACCGGTCGACTACTACTACGACGGCAACTCGCACAGCTGCGGCGCGCAGACGTGTGCCCGCGAGATCCTGCTGATCGGTACGCCGCTGATGTGGTGGGCGTTCATCCCGGTGATGCTGTGGCTGGGCTGGCACTGGTTCACCACGCGTGACTGGCGCGCGGCAGCCGTCTGGGTGGCGTTCGCCGCGGGCTGGCTGGTGTGGTTCCCGAACCTGAAGCGGACGATGTTCCTGTTCTATATGACCCCGCTGACGCCGTTCCTGATCCTGGGGTTGACGCTCGGGTTGGGCATGCTGCTCGGGCCGGCCGTGGTGCAGACCCGGAACGTCGCTGCGTACCTCGCTGCCGACCGCCGACGCATGTGGGGCTCGCTGGCTGTGGCGGGCTACCTCGGTCTGGTGGTCGCCGACTTCGCCTGGATGTGGCCCATCTACACCGGCGGGCTACTCACCTACGACCAGTGGCACCTGCACATGTGGTTCCCGTCCTGGGTGTAGCACTCCTACGGTGTACCCATGTTCATCCCGCTGACGGTCGGCGACTTCCTCGATCGCGCCGAGCAGGTCTACGGCGATCGTCTCGCCGTCGTCGACGAGCCGGATCAACCGGCCGCCGGGCTGGGCGAGCTGACCTATCGCGAGTTCGCGGCCAGAGTCCGGGCGCAGGCGGCCCGCCTCGACCAGCTGGGCGTCCCGGTCGGCGGCCGGGTGGCGGTCATCTCGCAGAACTCCGCGCGACTGATGACCTCGTTCTTCGGCGTATCGGCCTGGGGGCGCATCCTCGTGCCGATCAACTTCCGGCTGGCCGCCGCCGAGATCGAGTACATCGTCGGGCACTCGGGATCGAGCGTCGTCTACGCCGACCCATCGGTGCGCCACGTGCTGGACGTGCTCGACGTCCCGCACAAGTTCGTGCTGGGCGACGACGAAGCGCTCTTCGCCGACGGCGACCCGCGGCCGTGGGACGACCCGGACGAGAACGCCACGGCCACGATCAACTACACGTCAGGCACGACGGCGCGGCCCAAGGGCGTGCAGCTGACGCATCGCAACCTGTGGCTGAACGCGACGGTGTTCGGGCTGCACACCGGCATCAGCGATCGCGACGTCCTGCTGCACACGCTGCCCATGTTCCACTGCAACGGGTGGGGCATGCCGTACGGCGTGACCGGGGTCGGCGGGACGCACATCGTGCTGCGTCAGGTCGACGGCACCGAAATCCTGCGCCGGGTCGAGCGGCACGGCGTGACGATGATGTGCGCGGCCCCGGCCGTGGTGAATGCCGCGCTCGACGCGGTTGCGACGTGGCAGGGCCCGATCCCGGGACGCGACCGCGTCCGCATCATCGTCGCCGGCGCGCCGCCGCCCACTCGCACGATCGAGCGGGTGCTCACCGAGCTGGGCTGGGAGTTCATCCAGATCTACGGCCTCACCGAGACGGCGCCGCTGCTGACCATCAATCGGGAGCGCGCCGAGGGAGCGTTGCTGCCGCCCAACGAACGGGCGCGCCGGCTCGGGCGGGCCGGGGCCCCGGCGCTGGGCGTGCGGCTGCACGTCGACGTCGACAGCGAGGTGCTCGCGCAGTCGAACCACTGCCTGGACGGCTATTGGAACCAGCCCGACGCGACAGATTCTGCGTTCGCTGGCGGATGGTTCCACACCGGTGACGGAGGCTACCTCGACGACGGGGGCTACCTGACGATCTCCGACCGCAAGAAGGACGTGATCATCTCCGGCGGTGAGAACGTCTCGTCGATCGAGGTCGAGGACGTGCTGATGTCTCATCCTGCGGTCCGCGAAGCCGCCGTGATCGGCATCCCGGACGAGAAGTGGGGCGAGCTCGTCATGGCACTCGTCGTCACGGACGAGTCGGTGGGCACCGACGACCTGATCGCGCACTGCCGCGAGTCGCTGGCGGGCTACAAATGTCCCAAGCGCGTCGAGTTTCACGAGACGCTGCCGCGCACGGCCACTGGCAAGCTGCAGAAGTTCAAGCTGCGCGAGCCGTTCTGGGCCGGCCGCGAGCGCAAGGTCCACTGAGCCGGCGTCGTTGTCGGTGCTGCGTCGTACCGTCTCGGCCATGGCCTACCCCCCGACGCATCCGTCCGAAGCCGCCGATGCCTCCGTCGTCGACCTGTCCGGCGCGTCCTGCCCGCGGCTGACGGCTCCCGGCGAGCTCGGGCGGCGGCTGGCGGCGCTCGATGACCGCTATATCCGCGACCAGTTCGTCC
>DASXRA010000299.1:0-2686 GCA_036506855.1 Jatrophihabitantaceae bacterium | reverse complement strand
GGACTACGTGATCCGGGCGCACTACATGGGCCACACCTATGTCCGCTACCACGTGCCGGTCAAGAACTGCCAGGCCACGCCCGTGCGATTCGTCGTCTGAACCGACGTGCTCTCGCCGTAGCTCAACTGTCGCTCCGTACGGCCGATCCTTTGGGTGACAGGTCCGCGACATCACCAGAGCTCCCGTGAGGATTACCGTGCGCAACGTTCGAAGGCTGTGCCATCGCATGCTTGCGGCGGCTGTCACTACCGCGACAGTCGTCGGCGGCGTCGCCGCACTCCAGCTCGCAGGCGCGCCGGCCGCCGCCGCGTGGCCGTCCGCCAGCGTGACGATCACCGGCCACGGTTACGGCCACGGACGCGGCATGGGCCAGTACGGTGCCTACGGCTACGCGCTGAAGGGCTGGACCTACCAGAGCATCGTCGGCCACTACTACGGCGGTACGACGCTGGGCACCCGGGCCAACGGCACGATCAAGGTCGAGCTGTCGGCACTGGCCGGTGGCTCGCTGGCGGTGACGTCGGGCAAGCCGTTCACGGCGGGCGGAGTCGCCATCTCGGCCGGCCGGGCGATCAAGCTCACGCACCTGTCCACGGGCAAGTTCTCGCTGGCGATCAGCCCCGGGTGCGGCCAAGCCGCCACCTCGACCCGGACGGTCAGCAGCGCGGAGGTGCACTCGTCGGTCGCATCGCCGGGCAGCACGCTGTCGAACATGCTCACCGTCTGCACGGGGCACCGGACCTACCGCGGCACGCTGTCGCTCGTGTACTCGAACAGCACGCATGTGGTGAACGCCCTGCCGATCGAGAGCTATCTGCGTGGCGTTGTGCCACGCGAGTCGCCGGCCTCGTGGGCTGACAGCGCCGGCGGCAAGGGAATCGCCGCCCTGCAGTCCCAGGCCGTTGCCGCGCGTTCCTACACCTGGGCGCAAAACCGCTACTCCTACGCCCGGATCTGCGACAACCAGAACTGCCAGGTCTACGGCGGGGCGGGTCTGAACGGCGAGCTCATCGAGGACTCGCGCACCGACAAGGCCGTCTCGACCACTGCCGGCAAGGTGCTGCTGAAGTCCGGGGCGCCAGTCTCGGCCGAATACAGCTCGTCGACCGGTGGGTGGACGGCTGGTGGGAACTTCCCGGCCGTGCCGGACGCCGGCGATTCCGTGTCGCCGTGGCACAACTGGTCGGTCAGTCCGTCCGCATCGAGTGTCGGTCAGGCCTTCGGCGTAGGGACGCTGAGCTCGATCACGATCCTCTCCCGGAGCGGGCTGGGCGCCGATGGGGGACGGGTGCTGTCCATCAAGGTCACCGGCAGCCTCGGCTCGTTGACGACCTCCGGCGCCGCGTTCGCGAACGCGCTCGACCTGCGCTCGGACTGGTTCTCGGTCGGCACGGTCCAGCCGTACCTGTACCTGACCAACTCGCCGACCGGCGCGTCAACCGCCGTGTCGCTGCCCTTCGGCAAGGTCGGCGACCAGCCACTCGCCTGCGACTGGAACGGCGACGGCACCGACACGCCCGCGGTCTACCGCGGCGACACCTACTCGATCCGCAACACCCTTGCGGAGACGGCATCGACCACATCGGTGAGCATCGGCCGCGCCGGCGACCTCGCCGTGTGCGGCGACTGGAACGGCGACGGCACCGACACGGTCGGCGTGTATCGCCCCTCGACATCGGAGTTCCACCTGAGCAACAGCACGACGGGCGGCGGGACCCGGATCGACGTGTTACTCGGCCGCGCCGGCGACGTCCCGATCGCGGGCGACTGGGACGGCAACCACCGCGACAGCGTGGGCGTGTACCGGCCCTCGACCTCGACGTTCTATCTCGTCAACTCGAATACTTCCTCGGCCGTCCGGCACGCGTACCAGCGCGGCGTCGTGGGAGATCGGCCCGTCACCGGCGACTGGGACGGCGACGGCACCGACTCGATCGGCGTGTTCCACACGTCGAAGCACGTTTTCGCACTCATGAACCAGCCGGATGGCGACGTGTCGAGCCGGATCGACTACGGCCGCGCCGGCGACGTCCCGCTTGCGGGCGACTGGAACCACGACAACAAGGACACCGTCGGCGTCGGGCGCTCCTACCTGCGCTGACGGCCGATCAGAGCAGAGCCCGCGTGTACGCAAGGCGTGCGGCATCCGCGCAGCGCCGCCACGTCCACAGCCGTGCGTGCGCGCGCCGCTGCTCAGCTGCGCGTCCGGCGTCCGCCGGGTCGGCCGTAGCCAGCGCAAGCGCTTCGGCCAGCGCGCCGACGTCGTTGTCGGGCACCAGGGTGGCCAGCTCGCCGAGCACCTCGCGGGTCACCGGCAAGTCGGTGGCCACGACCGGGACGCCGCACGCGAACGCTTCCAGCGGCGGGATGCCGAATCCTTCATAGCTGGACGGGAAGGCCAGGCAGCTCGCGCCCGCGACCACTCGCTGCAGCGTGCCGGTGTCGAGATATCCGGTCGTGACGACCGCTCCGGGCGGCAGCGACTGCAGATCCAGTGCCGGCCCCCAGCCCGGCGGCCCGGCGAGGATCAGCGCCGGCGCGTCCGGGTCGGCTGCCCGCAACGCGCGATAGGCCGCGACGAGGTGCGCGAGGTTCTTGCGTGGCTCGAGCGTGCCGACCGCGACGACGTACCGAGGGGGAAGCGCCAACCGCTTGCGGAGCGCGTCGTCCGGCGCCGTCGCGGCG
>DASXRA010000298.1:0-16545 GCA_036506855.1 Jatrophihabitantaceae bacterium | reverse complement strand
GGCGCAACGTTCGGCGTGGCGGCGGCGATCCTGGTCGTTCCGGTCGGCGCCGTGCTGCTGGCGCCGGAGACGCGTCAGGCCGGCCCTACACCCGTGCTGGACGAGCAGGGGACATCATTGGGCCGTGCCTCTTGACCTGGTCCTGGGAGACATCACCGAGCAGCGCGTCGACGCGATCGTCAACGCGGCCAACTCGTCGCTGCTCGGCGGTGGCGGCGTCGACGGAGCGATTCACCGGCGCGGCGGTCCGGCGATCCTGGCTGCGTGCCGCGACTTGCGGGCCGGGCACTACGGCAAAGGCCTTCGCGCGGGCGACGCGGTTGCGACGACAGCCGGCGAGCTACCGGCCCGGTGGGTGATCCACACGGTCGGGCCGGTGTACTCGCCGACCGACGATCGCAGCGAGACGTTGCGATCTTGCTACCTGCGATCGCTGCAGGTCGCGGACGAGCTGGGCGCGGCCTCGGTGGCGTTCCCGCTCGTCTCGTCAGGTATCTACGGCTGGCCGGTCGACGACGCGCTGCACCAGGCGATCAGCGTCCTGCGCGGCGCGACCTGCGAAGCGCGGCTGGTGCTCTTCGACGACGCGACGATGCGAGCCGCGCAGCGCGTAGTCGGCGGACACTAGGCGTCACTGCCAGAACGGCCGGACCTCGATCGTCCCGAACTTGGCGACCGGGTGCTTCGAGGCGACCTCGATCGCCTCGTCGAGATCCGCGCACTCGATCACGTCGTAGCCGCCGATCTGTTCCTTCGTCTCCGCGAACGGGCCGTCACTGACCAGCACGTCGCCCTCGCGGACTCGTACCGTCGTCGCGTCGGTGGTGAGTGCGAGGCGATTGCCCTCGATGCGCACACCTCGGCCGTCCATCTCCTCGACCCACGCGTCAGGCGATGCTTCCTCGGGGCTTACCTCCATCGTCTCGTCACCGCAGATCATCAGCAGGTATCGCATGGTCGCTCCTTCTCGTCGCCTCGACATCGTGTCGGGGTTCGGTTGTCCTGTCGATAACGACGACGAACGGGACGCGCCGAATGCGACCGCCCTGCTCGACGTCAGGCAGTCGCCTGACGCGGCAACCGTAGGATCGCGGGATGACTGCCAGGACCACGCGATCGGGCGCGCGCGCCCTTGCCAGGGCAACGACTCGCGCAGTCCCGGCACGGGGCGGCGGCAAGATCACCCGAACGACGCTGCCTGGCGGCCTGCGCATCCTCACCGAGGCGATGCCCGGCGTGCGCAGCGCGAGCATCGGCGTGTGGGTACCCGTCGGCAGCCGCGACGAGACGACGGCAGTCGCGGGCGCCAGCCACTTCCTCGAGCACCTCCTGTTCAAGGGCACGACCACGAGGTCGGCACTCGACATCGCCAGTGCCATGGACGCCGTGGGCGGCGAGTTCAACGCGTTCACCGAGAAGGAGCACACCTGCTATTACGCGACGGTGCTCGACCGCGACCTGCCGCTTGCCATCGAGCTCGTCACCGACGTGGTGCTCAACGCGACGGTCACGGCACAGAACGTCGACGTCGAGCGCAGCGTCGTCCTGGAAGAGATCGCGATGCGCGACGACGACCCGACCGACCTCGTCCACGACGAGTTCGCGAGTGCCCTGTTCGGCGACGAGCCGCTCGGCCGGCCGATCCTGGGCACCGTCGACTCCGTCGCCGGGCTGTCGCGGCGACAGGTCGCCGGTTACTACCACCGCCGTTACCGCGCCGACGGAATGGTCGTCTCGGTCGCAGGCAACGTCGACCACGCCGGCGTCGTGCGGCAGGTGCGCAAGGCGTTCGCCGGGCGGCTCGACGGCAACGCGCAGCCCGTCCCGCCCCGGGGCGGTCATATCCGGTCCGCGCCGCCGGTGCAGCCGGTCAAGGTCATCGGTGACGACACCGAGCAAGCCAACGTGGTGGTCGGCATGCGCGGGGTCTCCCGGCACGACGATCGGCGCTGGGCCCTCGGCGTGATGTCGTCCGCGCTCGGCGGCGGGATGAGCTCGCGGCTGTTCCAGGGCATCCGCGAGCAACGCGGCCTGGCGTACTCGGTCTACACGTTCGGCACGAGCTACGCCGATGCCGGGCTGTTCGGCGTGTACGCCGGGTGCCAGCCGGGCAAGGCCGAGGAGGTGCTCGACCTGATTCGGGCCGAGCTCGACGACGTCGCCGACGGCGCGATCACCGAAGCTGAGGTCGAGCGAGGCAAGGGCCAGATGCGCGGAGGCATCGTGCTCGGTCTGGAGGACTCGTGCGCGCGGATGACCCGGATCGGCAAGAGCGAGCTGGCCTACGGCGACGTTCTCGGCGTCGACGACCTGATCCACCACGTCGATTCGGTGACCCGCCAGGACGTCGCGGACGTGGCCGCGTACCTTCTGCACCAGCCACGCTGCCTGACGGTGGTGGGCCCGTTTGACCACCATGCCTTCGACGGCGCCATCTGAACGGAGCGATAAACCGTGACCGAACCGACCCGGATCGGGGTTCTCGGTGCCCGTGGGCGCATGGGGCAACAGGTCTGCCAGGCGGTGGTGGCGGCCGACGACATGGATCTCGTCGCTGCCGTCGACGCGGGCGACTGGCTGTTCAGTGTCGCTGACGGCGGTGCTCAGGTACTGGTCGACTTCACCCATCCCGATGTGGTCATGGACAACGTCCGGTTCGCGATCGACCAGGGGATCCACGCCGTGGTCGGCACGACGGGCTTCACCGACGAGCGGCTCGACACGATCCGCGAGTGGCTGGCCGACACACCGAAACTCGGCGTCCTCGTCGCGCCGAACTTCGCGATCGGCGCGGTGCTGTCGATGAGGTTCGCGCAGCTGGCCGCGCCGCATTACGAGTCCGTCGAGATCGTCGAGCTGCACCATCCGGAGAAGGCCGATGCGCCGAGCGGTACGGCCGTTCGTACTGCGCAGCTGGTCGCGGCGGCCAGGGCGGCGGCCGGACTGGACCCGGTGCCCGACGCGACGACGCACGGCCTGGACGGAGCGCGCGGGGCCGTCGTCGACGGCGTCCATGTGCACGCTGTGCGCGCCGCGGGCCTCGTCGCCCACCAGGAGGTCCTGTTCGGAACGCCCGGCGAGACGCTGTCGATCCGGCACGACTCGTTCGACCGCGCGTCGTTCATGCCCGGCGTGCTCCTCGGCATCCGGCAGATCGCGAGCAGGCCAGGCCTCACGGTCGGCCTGGAGCCACTCCTCGGCCTATGAGCGGCAAGAGGGTTTTTACCGGCTAATCGGATACGTGCCAGCAATTCCTGCCGCCCGGGCGACGGATCGCACAGCGCGACTTACGCTCCTCGAGGGGAGCGCCTCGCGTAGCGCGCGGCGCACAGCGATGCGGGAGGTGGCGAGATGTTCGTCCAGGTCATCCAAGGCAAGGTCGCCGACGAGGACGGTCTGCGGGCGGCAATGGATCGATGGATGCGAGACTGCCGGCCCGGCGCGATCGGCTGGCTCGGCTCGACGGCCGGCTTCACCGACGACGGCACGTTCATCACCGTCGTACGGTTCGAGTCCGAGGACGCGGCGCGGCGCAACAGCGACCGAGCCGAGCAGGGCGCGTGGTGGGCCGAGACGGCCAAGTGCTTCGCCGGCGACGTGACGTTCATGGACTCCTCGGACGTCACGACCTGGCTGGCTGGTGGGTCAGACGACGCAGGGTTCGTGCAGATCATCGAGGGTCACTATCAGCACCCGGACCAGATGAAGGCGATGATGGAGGCGCACAGCGACGAGCTGCACGAGATGCGCCCGGAGATCATCGGCGGCACGGTGGCCATGCAGCCCGACGGGGGCTACGTCCAGGCGGTCTACTTCACGTCGGAGGCCGAGGCGCGCGAGCATGAGTCCGTGCCACCACCGCCCGAGGTCGCCGAGATGATGGCCGCCGAGATGCAGGACGCGATCTTCCTCGACCTGCATCATCCGATGATGATGTCGCCCAACTAAGGGGTCGTTGCCAGGTAGGCCAATTCGCGGCACCGGTATCCGTGTGGTGTGATGACGCCACATGTCCGTGGTCTGAGGAGCGTGCATGAGGCGCCGGTTCGTGCTGGCCTGCCTGGTTGCCGCGAACATCACGGCGATGATCGGCGGGCAGGTCGTCTCGTCGGCCGATCGGTCCCACTTGGCGCGGCCGATTCCGGCCGGAGCACGGGATCGGCTCGACCAGCATCGGTTCTCGCTGCCGCCGAGCACCGACGAGTGCGAGGCGATCTACCACCTGGCCTGCTACTCGCCGGCCCAGCTTCGCCGCGCCTATGACGTCGGCCCGCCGCACGAGCAGGGGCTGGCGGGTACGGGCCAGACCATTGCGATCGTCGACTCGTACGGCTCGCCGACTATCGAGAACGATCTGCACGTCTTCGACCAGACGTGGGGGTTACCGGACCCGCCTTCGATCCGGACGATCACCCCGGCCGGGGACGTGCCGCCGTTCGACCCCGCCGACGACGAGATGGCGGGCTGGGCCTTCGAGACGACGCTCGACGTCGAGTACGCACACGTCATGGCGCCGGCGGCGAGCATCCTGGTGGTCGCGACTCCGGTGGCCGAAACCGAGGGCGTCGAGGGATTCCCGCAGATCGTCGCTGCCGAGAACTTTGTCGTCGACCACGGGCTCGCCGACGTGATCTCGCAGAGCTTCGGCGCGACCGAGCAGACGTTCCCGAGCGAGCAGAGCGTGCTGGCGCTGCGCAGCGCGTTCGTCAACGCGGCAGCGCATGGCGTGACCGTGGTCAGCGCCGCAGGCGACACGGGTGCCACCGACTACCAGGCCGATGAGCAGACGCTGTACTCCTACCGGGTCGATTCGTGGCCGTCGTCTGATCCGCTGGTGACGAGCGTCGGCGGCAGCAGGCTGCAGCTCGACTCCGACGGCGACCGCACAGCGCCTGACGAGGCGTGGCAGGACGATTACGGGGCGGGTGGGGGAGGGCTCAGCACCATCTTCTCGCGACCTGCGTTCCAGAACGGCGTGAGCGAGGTCGTCGGCACGCAGCGCGGCACGCCCGACATCGTGCTCTCCGCGGCGCTCGACGGCGGCGTGATCGCGTATGCGTCCTATGACCCGGACGACACGGGTTGGAGCATTGTCGGCGGGACGAGTGAGGCCACGCCCATGTTCGCGGGCATCGTGGCTATCGCCGCGCAGCTGGCCGGGCACCGCCTCGGCGTCATCAACTCGGCGTTGTACTCGATCGCGCAGCGCGGCGGCGGTGGCATCGTCGACGTGACCGAGGCGGGCAACTCCTTCGGCGACGTGAGCGGCTACGACGCCGTCGACGGGTACGACCTGGCCACCGGCCTCGGCACCGTCGACGCGGCCCTGCTGGTGCCCGACCTCGCTGCCGCGACGGTCAGGGAGCCGCACCGTCCCTGATCAGCGCGTATTCGACGGGCCGACGTGCGTGTCCAGCCAACCGGTGAGCGGTGCGAGCGCGCGCCACGCCTTGGCTATCTCGGTCTTCGCCCGCCGGGTCGACAACCACGCCGGGCAGCCGAATTCCCGGTGGCCGGTCAGCGTCTTGTACCGCAGCAGATCCGCGCGCGGATGGTCCTTCGCGTAACCTGCCGGCACGCGCACGAGCCGCTGACCCTCGACCTCGAAACCGGCTTTGCGGACGGCTGTGACGGCGCGGTCCAGCTCGCTGCCGGCGACATCGTCGTCGACGGCGCGGCGCATCCGCTCGATCTGGTCCGGCGCGGTGTCCCAGTAACCGCCGGCGACGAGCAGGCCGGCGGCCGATACGTGCAGGTAGAGGGCGGTCTCGCCGAACCAGGCTCCCTGATGCGTCTTGTAGGGCGACTTGTCCTTGGCGAACCGTACGTCACGGTACGGTCGGAAGAACTTGGCGGCACCGAACTCGGGCGCGAGCTCGGCCACCAGCGCCTCCAACGGCGCGCGGACCGACTGCTCGTACACATGCTTGTGTGCGGCCCAGAACGCCTTGCTGTTGTCGGCCTCGAGGTCCTCGTAGAAGTCCAATGCCGCGACGGGGACTCCGGTGAACTTCAGGGCTGTTCCCGTCATGGCTGCTCCCTCAGTGACACGTGCAGCCGCAACTCGCGAATCTCGCCGGCTCCGGTGTCCAGCGCGCGAGCATAGCCGTCGGCCTCCCAGCCGGCTGACCGGAAGAACGACAGCGACGCGGCGTCGCCGGTTGCTATCCAGGTGATCGCACGGGTCATGCCGTCCTCCCGTGCGTGATCGACGGCGGCGGCCAGGAGCCGCGAGCCGTGACCGCGCCGACCCCACCGCGGCTCGACGAGCAGCGGGCCGATCTGCGTGGTCGCGGCCGGGTCGGGGTCGGCCTCTTCCAGATCGTCCGTTGGCCCGATCGCGGCGAAGCCGACGAGCCACTCCTGCTCCTGGGCCACGAGCACGTGGTGCCTCGGCGTCGGGGGCGTGGCGACGGCGATCGCCCAGGCCTGCTCGGCATCTTCCGCAGACAGCGTCTCGAGTACGGGTGCCGGCAGGATGGACGCGTACGCGATGCGCCACGTCTCCACCTGGATGCGGGCGATCTCGGGAACGTCGGCGATCTGCGCGGACCGCACGCTCACGTCGGCCACGTATCGAACCTAGTGCAGCAGCCGGTAGCGCACCTCGGGCAGGGGCGTATCGCCGAGCAGCGTGGTGTCGCGCGATGCGCCGTCCGGCAGCAGGCCGAACAACTCGTAGAAGCGGCGCGCCCGGAAATTCTCGCGCAGTACCCACAGGACGATGGGCTCTCGCTGCAGCGCGTCTAGTGCGGCAGGTAGCAAGGCCCGCCCGATGCCGGTTGACCAGTGTTCCGGCCGGACATAGATCGCATACATCTCGCCGGCCGCTGGCAGGTCGTCGTCGCGGCACGGGCCGTACGAGCAGAAGCCCACGATCTCGCCGTCGAGTTCCGCGACGTGCGCCTGGCGGGCGCCGTTGGCGATGCTGTCGCGCCAGCGCGTGACGGCTGCGGCGTGATCGAACTGCTCGAAGTACTCCGGCGGCACGAGGCGCCCGTACGCCGCCTGCCAGGACGCGAAACGGACCTGCTCGACCGCTGCCGCGTCGACCGGCTGTGCGAGACGGACCGCCGCCGTCAAGCATCCACCTCGTCCTGTACGAACGCGCTGACCTCGTCGCGCTCGCGGCGTCGCTTGCGCAGGTGGATGACCAGGTACCCGGCGGCGACCGCACCGAGGATCGCCAGCGGCAGCCAGGTCAGGTACTCGCTGACCGTATTGAGCGCCGACGCGAACGCATATCCGAGGAACACGCAGCCGGCACCCCAGACCAGGCCGCCGGCTGCGTTCCAGACCAGGAAGGTCCGGTATCTCATGCCGCTCATTCCGGCCATCGACGGCATCAGCGCGCGCAACAGGGCAGTGAGGCGTCCGAGGAAGATCGCCTTGCCGCCGTGCCGGTGCAAGAAGGCGTCGACCGTCGACCAGCGAGACTCGCCGACGAACCGGCCGACGCGCGAACGCCGTACCGGCGGCCCGAAGTGCCGGCCGAACTCGAAGCCCACCGAGTCGCCGACGATGGCGCACACGACGGCGATGGTCGCCATGATCCACACCTCGAGCGTCCCGTACCGGCAGAAGTAGCCCGCCACCAGCAGCGCGATCTCGCCCGGCAGCACAAAGCCGACCATGATCGCGGCTTCGGCGAAGGCAAGCCCGCCGGCGATGAGATACAGCCAGTTGCCCACCGCATCGCCGATGTGACGCATGAGGTCTTCGAACATTCACGCATCCTGACACGGACTCCGCCGAGGGGCTCGCTCGCACTCAGGAACCACCCCGACCCGTGTGCTCAGTCCTGGGACGGTCTTGTCGGTGTGCGCACATAGAGTTCGTCGCGTGGAAGCCAGCGACGACGCGTTGCCGGGGCCTGCCGCCCTCGTGCGTCCGGTCGACCGACTCAGTGCGCCGCAGGCCCGCCGGATCGCGCTTGCCGCTCAAGGCTTCGCCGATCCGCGGCCAGCAGGGCGCGTCGATGCCAGGCACATCCGCCGGGTGATCGACCGGGTCGGCATCTTGCAGCTCGACTCGGTCAACGTCTTCTGCCGATCGCACTACATGCCCGTCTTCTCTCGGCTCGGGGCGTACCCGCGCGAGGTGCTCGATCGGCTCACGGCGCACACAGCCGGCCCGGTGCGCCGCGAGCTATTCGAGTACTGGGGGCACGAGGCGTCGCTGATCCCGGTCGAGCTGCAGCCGAACCTGCGCTGGCGGATGGATCGGGCCGACGAGGACGCGTGGGGCAGCATGGTCCGCCTGGCGAACAACTTCCCGGACCTGGTCGACGAGGTGTACGAGCTCGTGACGCAGCAGGGTCCGACTCGATCCGCCGATACCGGAATCCCGCGGCCCGACCCGCGGCCGGGGCATATGTGGAACTGGCACGACGGCAAGGTCGCGCTCGAGTACCTGTTCTGGTCCGGGCGGGTGACGTCGGCCCGCCGGGTCAATTTCGAGCGGTACTACGACCTGCCCGAGCGCGTGCTGCCCGCGGAGATCGTGACGGCCGCAACCCCGCCGCTCGACGAGGCCCAGCGCGAGCTCGTCCGGGTCGCGGCGCGTGCCCTCGGCGTCGCCACCGAGCCTGACCTCGGCGACTACTTCCGGCTGCCGCGCGCCGAGTCCAAGGCCCGGGTCGCCGAGCTCGTCGAGTCCGGCGAGCTGCTGCCGGTCACGGTCGACGGCTGGCGAGCGCCCGCCTACCTGTGGCCCGAGGCCAGGCGACCCCGCCGCATCACCGCTCGGGCGCTGCTCTCGCCCTTCGACTCGCTGATCTGGTTCCGCGAACGTGCCGAGCGCCTGTTCGGCTTCCGCTACCGCATCGAGATCTACACGCCGGCGGCCAAACGCACTTACGGCTACTACGTGCTGCCGTTCCTGCTCGGTGACTCGCTCGTCGCCCGGGTCGATCTCAAGTCCGACCGGCAGGCCGGCGTCCTGCGTGTGCCCGGGGCGTTCGCCGAGCCGGGCATCGACGTGGCGCACGTCGCGCAGGAGCTCGCCGCCGAGCTGGCGGTCACCGCCAAGTGGCTCGATCTCGACGGCGTCGTGGTGGGCGATCGGGGTGATCTGGCTGCGCCGTTGAGCCACGCGCTGACGACTTAGTAAGTCCGCGCGTACGAAATCACAGTGGATTGCCATAGCCTGGCGCTCGTATAGTAAGCGAATGCGTACCACTGACTCCGTCGATGTCGAGACGTTGGCGGCTGCCGCGCAGATCTGCCGGGGTGCCACCTCGCTCGCGGCACGCGCACGTGTCGAGCGTCGCGGAGCGCTGAGCCTGAACCAGACCGCGGTACTCGGCCAGTTGCTCAAGGGCGGCGCGATGACACCCGGCGAGATCGCCGATCGGCTGCGTATGCAGCCGCAGTCGCTCACCCGGACGTTCGCCGCGCTGGACGACGGCGGGCTGGTGCGACGCACACCGGATCCCGGCGACGGCAGGCAGTCCCTCGTAACCATCACGGCAGCGGGCAAGCGCGCGCTCGGTGCCGAGATGCGCCCGCGTGATGCATGGGTCGCGAAGACGATCGAGCAGGAGCTCACCGCCGCTGAGCGCGACGTCCTGGTCGTCGCGGCACGGCTGATGGAGCGGCTGTCCGAGGTGGATGTCACGCCGGCTCAGGTCGAGCCGTGAGCGCGCCGCCGTCCACGCTCGCGGCGCCCGCCGAGCTGACCGCCGAGGCGCCGGACAGCCTGCCGGTCGGTCGCGTCGCCCGGCTGTTCGCGCCGTACCGCTGGTGGGTCGCGGCCCTCGTGCTCGTCGCGACGCTGCAGGGCGTCACCGGGGTCGCGTCGCCGGTCCTCCTGCGCGAGATCATCGACCGAGCCCTGCCCGAGCGCAGCGCCGCCCTCGTGTCGTGGCTGGCCGGCGGCATGATCGCCGCCGCTGCGGCGAACGCGATGCTGGGCGTCGCATCGACGTGGCTGTCCAACGTCATCGGGCAGCGGGTCATGCACGACCTGCGCGTCAGCGTGTACGAGCACCTGCAGCGGATGTCGCTGCGCTTCTTCACCCGTACCCGGGCCGGCGACCTGCAGTCGCGGATCGCCAACGACGTCGGCGGCGTCGACAACGTCATCTCGAACACGGCCGGCTCGACCGTCCAGAACGTGATCGCCGCGGCGGCGGTCGCGGTGGCCGCGCTCGTCATGGAGTGGAAGCTCGCCGTCGTCTGCCTCGTCGTCGTGCCGCTGTTCCTGGTCTTCTCGCTGCGGCTCGGGCGCAACCGCCGCAAGATCGCCCGCGGCCGCCAGCGCCAGCTCGCCGGCATGACGGCGCTGGTGGAGGAGTCGCTGTCAGTGGCAGGCGTCCTGCTGACCAAGACGCTGGGCCGGCAGCGCGAGCTCGCCTCCCGGTTCGCGGCCGAGTCGCGCGCCCTGTCCGACACCGAGATGAACGCGGCGATGAGCGGCAAGTGGCTGATCTCCACGCGCCGGGCGAGTCTAACGGTGGTTCCGGCGATCGTCTACTGGATCGCCGGTATGGCCCTCGCTCACGGCGCCGCGCCGATCACGATCGGCACGGCCGTCGCGTTCACGAGCGTGCTCAACCAGCTGGTCGGCCCGGCGACTGCGTTGCAGGGCATCGGCGTGGCGGCGTCGACGTCGATGGCCCTGTTCGGGCGGATCTTCGCGGTTCTGGACCTGCCGGTCGACATTACCGAGCGCCCTCACGCCCGAGCGCTGGCGCCCGTGCGTGGCGATGTGCGTTTCGCCGGTGTCAGCTTCCGTTCCGACCGCGACGGTGCCTGGACGCTGCGCGACATCGACCTGCACGTACCGCCCGGCACGACGACCGCTCTCGTCGGCGAGACGGGCGCGGGCAAGACGACGCTGGCCTACCTGGTCGCCCGGCTCTACGACGTCGACGCCGGCACCGTGTCGATCGACGGCGTCGACGTGCGCGACCTGCGGCTGGCCGCGCTGTCCGAGGCGGTCGGGCTCGTGTCGCAGGAGACGTACCTGTTCCACGAGTCGATCCGCGACAACCTGCGATTCGCCGCTCCGGATGCCACCGACGAGCAGGTCGAGGCCGCGGCCCGCGCCGCGCGCATCCACGACCTGATCGCCGGGCTGCCCGAGGGGTACGACACCGTGGTCGGCGCGCGGGGGTACCGGTTCTCCGGCGGCGAGCGCCAGCGGCTGGCGATCGCGCGGATGCTGCTGCGCGACGCGCCGATCCTCGTACTCGACGAGGCCACGAGCGCGCTCGACAACGAGACCGAACGCGCGGTGCAGGCGGCGCTAGACGAGCTCTCCCGGGGGCGCACGACGATTGCCATCGCGCACCGGCTCAGCACGGTGCGCGACGCCGACCAGATCGCCGTGCTCGACCACGGGGTCATCGTCGAGCGCGGCACGCACGACGAGCTGCTCGCGCGCGGCGGCCGTTACGCGATGCTGGCCGGCCAGCTCGTCCGGTAGTCAGGCCGTCTTGTCCTCGGGCACGGACTGTTCGGCCCGGAAGATGCGCACGTCGCCGCTTCCGGTGCGCGCGCGAATCGTGATCGCCCGTCCGGTAGTGCTCGGTGGCGTGTCCTCGACCGGCAGCTCGGAGTCGAGCCGCCCACCGCCGGTCACGACGTCCAGGCGCGCCGACTGGCCGGCCCGAAGCCCCACCGACAGCCCGCCGGAGCCGCTCACCAGCTCGACATCGTTCTCGGCCACCCCGATCGCCGCCTGTCCGGATCCGGTACGCAGCCGGACGCTGCCGTGCGCGGTGCCGATCTCGAGATTGCCGGTGCCACATGCCATGTCGAGCGATCCGCCCACTTCGCCGAACCAGGCCTCGCCGGCGCCGGACTTGACCATCGCGGACCCGGTGACCCGCTGTACCCGTGCCGGGCCGCTGCCGTAGCGCAGTCGCAGGTCGCCATCGACCTCGTCGAGCTGCGTCGACGCGGCGCCGCCTGCGATATCGGTGCTACCGCATCGCCCTTGCACGACGACGTCCGCGGCGAGGCTCGCGACCCTGATCGGAGTGGCCGACGGCACCGTGATGTCGACGTCGACCGCATCTCGGCCGGCGAACCGCCCGCTGAACAGGGGTAGGTCGAAGACACTGCGCGGTTTGGGACCGTGCACGATCAGGGTCGTGCCGCGCATGTCGACCCTGACGCGCTCGGCGATGTCGGAGTCCGGGTCGCGGGGCGTCACCTCGACCGATGCCTCGCGGACGCCGTCCTCGGCATGCACGGTGATGGATCCGTAGCCGACCCGGCAGGACAGGTCGATCGGTCTGGTCAGTGCGAACGTAGTGGTAGTCACGCGAGCTCCTGTCGAGGTCGTTCGGGGTGTCATCCGGTTACCCAGCCGGTGAAGCGGTGGCCGCCGCGACCCTGTGGAGGGCCTTGCCAGCCAGGCCACCCGCCCGGCCAGCCGCCATGGGACTGGCCGCCCGGTGATCCGTTCTCGTGGTTCAGCGCGGCGCCGGCCGCCCGCACGAGCCAGGTGTTGACCGAGACGCCGTCGTTGCCGGCGGCGTGCTCGACGTCGGCCTTCAGCTTCTCGGACAAGCGCAGCGATATGCGGGCGGTTGCGTCGCCGTCGTCCGGCGGCGGTTGGCTCGCCCCGCTCGGTGCCGGCGGCGAGACGTCGACGCGGATCTCGTCGCCGTCGAGAACCACGGTGACCGCCGGGCCGCCATGGGTGTCGAGCAGCGCAGCGGTGATCTCGGCGGCCGCGTCCGAGACGGCGGCGAGGAGCGCCAGGCGTACCGCCGAGTCGGCCGAGCCGGCCAATGCGCCGGCGATCTGGGCAGTTCGCTCGTCGCCGAGCGCCGCCGACGCGCGCAATTGATCGTGGACTTGCCGTACGTACTCATCGAGTTGCATGATGCCATCATGACATCAGCCTCGACGTCATCGCAACAGCGGATCGATGTCAGGACACTCGGGCTCTTCGGCGAGGTCGTTCGAGCACGTACGGCGCTCGCGCGTCGCGACCAGGACGCGTCCGCGCCTGCCGATAGTCTGGGGCCTCAATCGTCTGCACCGTTGGGGAGTTCGCCCGTGGCCGAGATAGTCCCGCTCAAGGTCCAGGTGATCGCCTGGACGCACTTCGAGGCCCCGGCCGACATCCCATGGGAGACCGACGCCGACGGTGGCGAAGCGCTTGCCGAGTTCGCTGGCCGCGCGTGCTACCAGTCGTGGAAGAAGCCGAATCCCGCGACGGCGACGAACATCGGCTACCTGCGCCACATCCTCGAGGTCGGGCACCTGTCGGTGCTCGAGCACGGCAACGTGACGATGTACTTCACCGGCGTCTCCCGGTCGCTGACCCACGAACTGGTCCGGCACCGCCACTTCTCCTACTCGCAGCTGTCCCAGCGCTACGTGCCCGAACGCGACGCCGCGATGGTGGAACCCGACGTCATTGCCGACGATCCCGAGCTGCACGCCAAGTTCGTCGAGGCGACCGAGGCGGCCGTGCGCACCTACACCGAGTTGCTCGAGGGCCTGGAGAAGAAGTTCGCCAACGTCGAGCAGGCGACGCTGCGCCGCAAGCAGGTCCGCCAGGCGGCCCGAGCCGTGCTCCCCAACGCCACCGAGACGCGGATCGTCGTCACCGGCAACTACCGCGCCTGGCGGCACTTCGTCGCGATGCGAGCCTCGGAGCACGCCGACGTCGAGATCCGCGAGCTGGCAGTCGCGTGCCTGCGTGAGCTGAAGCGGGTGGCCGGCAACGTCTTCGCCGACTTCGAGATATCGACGCTGCCCGACGGCACCGAGGTCGCGTCCTCGCCGCTGGTCTCTGAGGGCTGAGCGGGTTGACCTGAAGTCGGCTTTAACTCCTACGGTCTGAGGCACACGACCCGGGAGGCCAGCCCATGCACGCGATCCGCCAGTACGAGTTCGGTCCGGCCGAGAACCTGCGCTACGAGCAAGTCGCGGACCCGGTTCCGGATGCCGGCCAGGTGCGAATCGCGGTCGAGGCATCGGGCGTCCACCTGATCGACACGGTGATCCGGCGCGGCGTGCAACGGGGACCGTACCCGCTTCCGGAGCTGCCGATGACGCCGGGACGAGAGGTCTCCGGCGTCGTCGACTCGGCCGGTTCCGGGGCCGAGTCCTGGTCCGGCCGACGCGTGGTCGCGCACCTCGGCCAGGCGAGCGGCGGCTACGCCGAACGTGCGGTCGCACCGGCCGGCGCGTTGCACGAGATTCCCGACGGAATGGCCGCGGACGTGGCCGTGGCGATGATCGGCACCGGCCGCACCGCGGTCGGCATCCTCGAGCTTGCCGAGTTGACGCCGGCCGACGTCGTGCTGGTCACTGCGGCTGCGGGCGGCCTGGGCGCGTTGTTCGTGCAGGCCGCGGAGCGGCTCGGCGCGACCGCAGTCGGGCTCGCGGGTGGCCCGGCGAAGATCGAGCGGGTGCGTGCCCTCGGAGCCAGCCTGGCCGTCGACTACCTGCAGCCGGGCTGGCCGGACCGCGTGCGCGAGGCGTTGCGAGATCGGCTGCCGACCGTCGCGCTGGACGGCGTCGGCGGCGCGCTCGGGCGGGCGGTGGCCGGGTTGCTCGCCGACGGTGGCCGCCTGGTGCGGTTCGGCTCGTTGTCGGGCGAGGCCGAGCAGGTCGATCCGGGCGAACTCGCGGCGCGCGGCATCGCTGTCGTCCAGGCGCTCGGGCGGCCGTTCACGCAGCGCCCGGGCGGCATGCGAGACCTCGAAGCGACGGCCCTCGCGAACGCAGCCAAGGGACTGTGGACACCGCTCGTGCAGCGGTTCCCGTTGGCGCGAGCAGACGCCGCGCACACTGCGATCGAGACGCGCGCGACGGTCGGCAAGGTCGTGCTGGTTCCCTGATCGCATGGCGCAAGCTGGTCTCTTCGTCGGGCTGACGACCCTCGACGTGGTGCACACGATCCGCACGGCCCTGGCGGCGAACGAGAAGGCGACGGCGCTGCGGCAGGAGATCGCCGCCGGAGGGCCGGCTGCGAATGCCGCCGTGACGTTCGCCGCGCTCGGCGGTGCCGCGACCCTGATCACCGCTCTGGGCACGCATGCTCTGGCGCGAGTGGCTGCCGACGAGCTGGCCGCCCGTGGCGTCACTGTCGTCGACGCGACACCCACGGCTGTCGACGCTCCGGCGGTGTCGCTCGTCCGGGTGGTCGACGCGACCGGCGAGCGGAGCGTGTCGTCGACGAACGCGTCCGGCGTGACGGCGGCGCCGCCCGCCGGCATGGACGCCCTCGTGTCGTCTGCCGATGTCATGCTCGTCGACGGGCATCACGCCGAGCTCGCGCTCGCCGCGGCCCAAGCCGCGCGACGGGCGCGCGTCCCCGTCCTGCTGGACGGTGGCAGCTGGAAGCCGTCGCTGCACCGCCTGCTGAACCACGTGGACGCCGCGATCTGCTCGGCCGACTTCGCGGCGCCGGGCGGATCGTCCACCGTGGACAGTCTGCTTGGCGCCGGCGTGAGGTCGGTCGCCGTCACGCACGGCGGCGACCCGATCGCCTGGGCCACCCAAGCCGAGCGCGGGACGCTGTCGCCGCCCCAGGTGCCGGTACGCGACACGCTGGGAGCGGGCGACGCGTTCCACGGTGCCGCAGCGTTCGCGTTGGCGCGCGGCGATGACTGGCGCACGTCCCTCGAATTCGCGGCGACGGTGGCGGCCGTGCGCGTGCAGCATCCCGGTCCGCGCGACTGGTTGCTAGCTCTGCACCGGAGGTGACGACGGAGCTGATGTGTGCCGCCGCCGCAGCCACAGGGCCACCAAGCCGATCCCGCCGAACAGCACCACGAACGGCAATACCGTGCCGAGCGCGCCGAGCGTCCAGCGCGCCGTCGCGACGAACGCGTGCCAGCCGCGCCCGAACTTGTCGAGCACGCCGGCCGAGTGCTTGCGAGCGTGCGCCACAACGACCTGCTTGGCGACTAGCTGCAGATGCACGATCGAATGCGCGGCCTGCTTGGTGAGGCTGCGCTGCTGCGCCTGCAGCGATTCGTAGTCGGCCTCCCGCTTGGCAACCTCGCTCTCGATGCTGATCACGTCACTGATCGACACCGCCTTCGCGTAGAGCGCGCGAACGCGGTCCAGGGACGCCCGCATGCTCTCCAGCCGCGAGTTGACGTCCGCGACCTGCTGGGTCACGTCGTCCGTGCTGCTCTTGCGCGATACCTGGTCGCCCAACCCGGCGAGCCGGTCGAGTACCTCGCTGAACGAGGCCGGCGCTACCTCGAGAGTGAGCTGAGCGCTGGCGTGATCGGCCGAGCCGGCGCGCTCGTCGGCAAGCACGTCGCCGCCGTACGACCTCGCGATCTTGATTGCGGTGCTCGCCTTCGCCTCGACATCGGTCACCCGAACCATCACGTCCGCCGTCTTCACCAGCGCACGGGTCGGTGCCAGGGCCGACGTCGTCGTATCGGCGGTACTGGCGCCGACAGCGCCAGCGGCGGACTGACTCGCCGCGGCCTTCTCGGGCCGGACGGCCTGACCACCTCCGCCGCTGGCGCTCTTCTGACTTGCACTGCAGCCGGCGACCAGGAGTAGCCCGCTCGCCCCGACAAGGGCGAATATCGTCATCCGTCGCATCGTT
>DASXRA010000297.1:0-1509 GCA_036506855.1 Jatrophihabitantaceae bacterium | reverse complement strand
CCGGGTGCTCGATCACGTCCGCCCACAAGACTCGTACCACCCGGAAGCCGAGCCGCTCGATGCGTTCCTGCCGGCGCTTCTCCTTCCACAGCTCGTCCTCGCGATACTTCAATCGCCCGTCCGCCTCGACGACGACCCGCTCGTGCCGCCACAGCATGTCGACGCGATCCCGCCCGATCCGCACTTGCAATTCAGGCGATGGAAGACCGGCGTCGAGCAGGCAGAGCCGGGTCAGCGTCTCGAGTGGCGACTCGGCCAGCGCCGACGCTGCGGCAAGCACATCGCGTGCCCGCGCCGCACCCGGCCAGCCCGCGCATCCTTCCAGCTGTCGCGCCAGGTCCGAGGTCGTGACGAGTCGTTCGTGCAGGGCGGCGTCCGCAGCGACCAGTCCCTGCAGCCGGTCGGCGCGGGCCAGGTCGACGATGGTCCGAGCCGCGATCGTCATGGGCGCACCGAACCACTCCGCGCGGTCGCCGACCGGCAGCCGGGCGCGGTAGACCGTCACGTTACGTCTCGCACCTGACGTCGCTGGGATCGTCGCCGTGAGCTCCGGATGAGCAGGACGATGCAGTACCGGTAGGCCGAGCAGCGCGGCCGCACTGCCGTGGCTGATCATGTGCCCCGGGCGAACCACGGCCGCGGCTGCCGCGGCAAGGGCGGCGTGGCTGTCGTCGCTCGCCGGCACCACGGCCAGCACTCCTCGCCGGGGCGCCGACCAGTCACCGCGCCGAACGAGACGGCGCACGTCCGCGTCCGGCATACCGAGGTCGCGAGCCTGCGCGCGGGTGGCCACGAATCCCTGTCGCAGCGCCAACTCGACGAGGTCAGCGGCCGGGCCACACGGATCGACGCGCGCGTCGGCGGCGAGGCTGAGCCACGCGGACTGGCATGCGGCGACTGGTCCCTGGCCGGCCACCAGGATGACGTTGTCGAGGTACCAGTCCGGGTCGGGGAGGTCGACGGTCACGCCCCGAATCTTGGCGTTTCGCGCCGGCTCGCCGTGGCCGTCGTCCACAGGCCGGCTTTGCCGCCCGGCGAACCATCCGCGGGCTCAGATTCTCGTCGGACCGGCGGCTAAGCCGCGAGTCTTACAGGTACTGGCCCGTGCCGTGGCCGCCTTCTTCCGCACCGGATTGGCCGAAGCGCTGCGACGGGATGATCTGACCACCGGGGCCGACGATGACCGGGCCGCCGGGCAGTGCGCGGCGGCGCATCTCCTCCAATTGCGCGCGTGCGGCCATCTGCTGAGCGAACAGCGCGGTCTGGATGCCGTGGAAGAGACCTTCGAGCCAGCCCACGAGCTGCGCCTGGGCGATGCGCAGTTCTGCCTCGGACGGGACGCTGTCGCCGAAGGGCAGGGTGAACCGTTCGAGCTCGTCGCGCAGCTCCGGAGCGAGACCTTCTTCGAGCTCGTGAATGGTCAGATCGTGGATCTCGCGCAGCCGCTGACGGCCGGCTTCGTCGAGCGGAGCGGCCCGGACTTCCTCTAACAATTGCTTAATCATGGTG
>DASXRA010000296.1:0-4583 GCA_036506855.1 Jatrophihabitantaceae bacterium | reverse complement strand
GTCGAGGCAGTCGGCGCGCACCGCATCGCCGCCGCGCCGCTCCGCCTGCCGGGCGGTCTCGGCCAGCCCGGCCTCGTCGACGTCGCTCAGCGCGAGCCGTGCGCCGCGGGCGGCGAGCTCGCAGGCCAGCGCCCGCCCGAGCCCCGAGCCGGCGCCCGTGACGACGGCCAGTCGGTTTGCGAAGCTCATGTGGTCACGTACGCCGGCAGGTCGAAGCGGCGCGTTCGCTGCCGGAACGTGAAGGTGAAGCCAGGCCACAGCGTGGTGTTGCGACCATGCGCATCCAGGTACCAACTCGCACAGCCGGACGCCCAGACGGTGCGCGCCATGCGTCGCTGTACTCGAGCGTTGTAGGCATCCTGCACACTCCTGCGGACCTCGACGGTCGCCAGCCGGTTCTCGTCGACAACGCGCAGCGCGTCCATGAAGTAATTGAGCTGGGACTCCATCATGAACATCGCCGAGCTGTGCCCGAGCCCGGTGTTCGGGCCGACGAGCATGAACAGGTTCGGAAAGCCGGCGACCGTCGCGCCCTTGTAGGCCTGCATGCCATCTGCGCGCCACACCTCGCCGAGCGCTCGCCCGTCCGCTCCCTTGATCTTGTCGAAGGCCGGCGAGTCGGTGACGTGGAAGCCGGTCGCCAGCACCAGCGCGTCGACCTCGCGCACCGTGCCATCGCGCGTCACGATCGCGTTTGCGCGGACCTCGGCGATGCCGTCGCTCACCAGCGACACGTTCGCGCATTCGAGCATCGGGTACCAGTCGTTGGACAGCAGGATGCGCTTGCACCCGATCTGGAACTTCGGGGTGACCGCCTCGCGCAGCGCCGGGTCCTTGATGCCGCGTGCCATGTTGGCCTCGGCCATCCGCCGTGCGGGGGCGGCCATCTTCGGGTTGATCGCGAAGCCGAAGACGAACGTCTCGCGGCCCCAGTAGATGAGCGTGCGAGCCAGTCGCTGCAGCCCCGGGACGTACCGGTAGGCGAGCCGCTCCAGCCGCGGATAGGTGCGGTCGCGGCGCGGCATGATCCACGGCGCGGTGCGCTGGTAGACGTCCAATTGCGCCACTTGCGGAGCGATCTCCGGGCCGATCTGGATCGCCGACGCGCCGGTGCCGATCAGCGCGACGCGCTTACCGGTCAGGTCGCAGTCGTGATTCCAGCGCGCCGAGTGGAAGACATCACCGGCGAACTCGTCGATGCCCTTGATGTCCGGCAGCGCGGGCTCGCACAGCGCGCCGACGGCACTGACCAGGATCTTGGCCGTGTACGCGCCCTGCGACGTCTCGACGTCCCAGCGCCGAGCCGTCGCGTCCCAGCTTGCCGAGGTCATCTCGCAGTTGAAGACGTGCTTGTCGAGCACGCCGTACTTGTGGGCGACGCCGCGCAGATACTCCTGGATCTCCCAGCCCGACGAGAACGACCGCGTCCAGTTCGGGTTCAGCTCGAACGAGTACGAATACAGGTGGGACGGGACGTCGCAGGCCGCGCCCGGGTAGGTGTTGTCGCGCCACGTCCCGCCGACGTCCGGGCCGCGCTCGATGACCACGAAGTCGTGTTTGCCGGCCTGGGTCAGCCGGACGGCGGTACCGAGGCCGGCGAAGCCACCGCCGGCGATCAGGATCTCGACATTACGAACATCGGACATGCCGCTCAGGCTACGAGCGGAACTGAACGCGAGTCAATAGGTTCCTGATCTCCGTTCAATAAGAGGTTAGGATCGGCCGCATGGCCAGTCCTCCCGCCCGCCTCTGCCGCTCGGCTCGTCGCTGCGTGCTGGCATATCCAGCGCCCAAGGGCGCTACCCCTGCGGTACTCGCTGCCATGCTCGCAGCCGAGGCCGGCTCGTGACGAAGCGCGTGCGTCTCGATCCCGACACCCGGCGAGCGCAGCTCGTCGAGCTCGGGGTGCGCATGCTGGCCACGCGGCGGCTGGAGGATCTGTCCGTCGAGGCGCTCGCCGAGCAGGCCGGCATCTCCCGCGGACTGCTGTTCCACTACTTCCGCTCGAAGCAGGAGTTCCATCTCGAGGTCGTCCGCGCGGCCGCCCGCGAACTGCTCGAACGCACCGCGCCCGACGCCGGCCTCGCCCCGCTCGAGCAGCTGACCACCTCGCTGGCGGCGTTCATCGACTACGTCACCGAGAACCGGGACGCGTACGTGTCGCTGGTACGCGGCGCGGCCAGCGGCGACGCGACTGTGCGCCGCGTCTCCGACGAGACCCGCACCGAGCTCGCGAACCGGGTGCTGAAGCATCTGGACGCGCTCGGCCTGCCTGCCGACACGCGAACCGAGATCGCCGTGCGCGGCTGGGTCGCGTTCTGCGAGGAGGCCGTGATCTGCTGGCTCAGTGCCTCCGGCGCGAAACTGCCGCGTGAAGACCTGCTGGCCCTGCTGGCCAATGCGCTGCCCGGCGTCGTGCTGAACGCCGACCCGCAATGGCTCGCCGACCTGTCCTGACCAGAGGCGCAGAATTGGTTGGTCCGGTACCGCAGACCGTTTATTAGGATGTCCGACTATGGCGTTCACGGTGCAGCGCAACCCCAATCCGACCAGCGACGAGGACCGTGCGGCCAGGCTCGCCGCCCCGGGTTTCGGGCAGTACTTCACCGATCACCTGGTGCGCATCGACTGGGCTACGCAGTCCGGCTGGGGTGACGGCCGGGTACTGCCGTACGGATCGCTGACCGTCGACCCCGCCACCATGGCGCTGCACTACGCCCAGCTGATCTTCGAGGGCCTCAAGGCATACCGCCAGGTGGACGGCACGATTGCGACGTTCCGTCCCGAGGCGAACGCGGCCAGGTTCCAGCGCTCCGCGCGCCGGATGGCGATGCCGGAACTGCCCGCGGAGCTGTTCGTAGAGTCGATCCGCGCGCTGGTCGACATCGACCGCGACTGGGTGCCGAGCGAGGACGAGGAGTCGCTGTACCTGCGCCCGTTCATGGTCTCCACGGAGGTGGGCCTGGGCGTCCGGCCGGCCAACGCCTATGCCTATCTGCTCATCGCCTCGCCGGCCGGCTCGTACTTCCCGAGCGGCGTCAAGCCGGTGACCGTGTGGCTGTCGACCGAGTACACCCGCGCTGCCCCGGGCGGCACCGGTGAGGCCAAGTTCGGTGGCAACTACGCGGCTTCGCTGGCCGCTCAGGCACAGGCCGCCGCGCAGGGATGCGACCAGGTGGTGTGGCTCGACGCTGTCGAGCACCGCTGGGTCGAAGAGATGGGTGGCATGAACCTGTGCTTCGTGTACGGGTCCGGCGCATCGGCGCGCATCGTCACGCCGGCGCTGACCGGCACGCTGCTACCCGGCATCACCCGCGACTCGCTGCTCACGCTCGTCCACGATCTGGGCTACGGCGCCGAGGAAGGCAAGGTGTCCACCGACGACTGGCAGCGCGGTAACGCGTCCGGCGAGCTGACCGAGGTGTTCGCATGCGGCACGGCAGCCGTGATCACGCCGGTCGGGCATGTGAAGAGCGCCGCCGGCAATTGGACGGTCGGCGACGGCAGGCCAGGGCCGATCACCATGCAACTACGCAAGGCGCTGCTCGACCTGCAGACCGGGCGCGCACCCGACCCGTACGGCTGGATGCATCAGCTCGTCTGAGCGGTCAGCCGGGCGCTGTCCGGCTTGCCCGTGTGTGCGGCACGACACGTCCGTCGGCGGCCTCGCGTGCCGTCTTGTCCATCCGTCTCGCGCGGGTGTCCCGCTGCTTCGCGGCGGCGATCCAGGTGAGGATGTCGCGCCGGAGGTAGGGCGCGAAGCTGTCGAACGTGGCTCGGGCCCCCGGCTTCGCGTCGAGTGCGGCGGCAAGATCGTCCGGAAGGGTCATTGCCTCGACTTCGTCCAGCGCGGTCCACGATCCGTCCGCCTTCGCCCGAGCAACGGCTTCGAGACCGGCTCGGGCCATGAACCCCGCGGATGCCAGTCGCTCGGCCCGCTCCCGGTTGGCGGCCGACCAGGCACTGCCCGGCAGGCGATGCGCGAAGCGGCGCTTGGAACGGTCGTCGTCGACCGTCCCTACCGCGCCGTCGATCCAGCCGAAGCAGATCGCCTCCTCAACTGCCGCGGCGTACGGGATGCTCGGCTTGCCGGTTCCCGTCTTCCAGGACACCAGCCAGATCTCGGCACGGTCCGCGTGGTGCCGGGACAGCCAGTTCCGCCACGCGGCGCGATTGTCGAGGTGCACCTCGTCGGCCATGCGTCACTCCCGTTGCATGATCGGCCGGACGATCGTGCTGCCACCCAGTGCCGTATGCGGAGCCCGCTCGGCGATCCCGGCCGCGTCGTCGATCGAGGCGACGTCGAGCAGCGCGTAGCCGCCGATGTCGACCGTGTCCAACACAAGGTCGTATGTCGCGTCTCGGCCGACTCGCTTGCCCGTCGCGAGGAACGGGCCGCCGGACAGGAGCGCGCCATCGCGCGCCAGGCCGCCCATCCAATCGGCCCACTTCTCTTCATAGGCCTGGGTAAGGGAGTCGTCGGCCTGCGTGGGCGCGGCGAGTCCAACGAACAGCAGCATGAACTGGGCCATGTCTCGAAGACGACGATGCTCCCGATTCGGTTCAACGCAATCCCCTGGCAA
>DASXRA010000295.1:0-10830 GCA_036506855.1 Jatrophihabitantaceae bacterium | reverse complement strand
TTCGACCTGCCGCCGTACCGGGGCAGCTAGTGGTCTGTCTGCCAAATAGCTTGGGGCACCTGCGGCGCCCAGATGCACGCTCGCTGCGTTGTCCTCGTCGCCGATACAACCCCGGTATCGGCTCCTCGTCCGCCTTGCCAGCGCACATCTGGATCACCGGATCTGGCGACGAACTTCCGACTCAGGCCACTAAGAGGTCGCTGAACAATGCTCTGCTCTGCTGCGCGACGCCCAGGCACGCGAGCTGCTGCGTTGTCGTCGTCGGCAGTAGCTGCGCTACAGCTCCCCTCCACTGGCTGGCAGAGTCTTGCAGCGCACCTGGCCGCCGCTCGCGACGAGCGGCATCGTTCAGTGGCCTCCTAGTGCGATAGGCGCGAGTTCTTAGCCAGTTCGTTTCACGGCTGTAACCGCGTGGCTTCCGAAGTGACGAAGATTGACGCCGTACCGTCCGTTCTGGTGACATCGGGTTAACACCCAACCGCCCCGGGAGGTCCCGCACGGTGGTGACGACGAGAAGACTGGCCGGGCCAGACCCGCGGTCCGGCAGCCGCCGCAGTCGTCCCAGCGCCGATTGCAGGCGGTCGCTCCCGAATCAGCGAGCACGCAGCGCTGCGGCGCTCGCACAGCGGTGTCACCGACGCCGTCACGTCTGCCCCGCCTGTGCCGTTACCCCGGCCGCCGGCGGGGCAGATCTCGCCAACCCTCAGGAGCGTCCAATGACCTCTGCCCGCAAGTCGCAGACTAATGCCGAACGCAGCTCAGCTCTTCGCACGTTCGTCGTGGACACGTCCGTCCTGCTCTCCGACCCGGGAGCGCTGGGACGGTTCGCCGAGCACGAGGTCGTGTTGCCGCTGGTCGTGATCAGCGAGCTGGAGGGCAAGCGGCACCACCCGGAGCTGGGATGGTTCGCTCGGCAGACGCTGCGGCTGTTGGACGACCTGCGGGTACAGCACGGCCGGCTGGACGCTCCGGTCCCGATCGGTGACGCGGGCGGCACGTTGCACGTGGAGCTGAACCACTCGGACCTGTCGCGGCTGCCGGCCGGCTTCCGGTTCGACGACAACGACTCGCGCATCCTCGCCGTCGCGCTCAACCTCGGCAACGAGGGACGCGACGTCACGCTCGTCACCAAGGACATGCCGCTGCGCGTCAAGGCGGCCGCGGTAGGTGTCGACGCCGACGAGTACGACACGCAGCCGGTGGTGGAGTCCGGCTGGACGGGCACGGCCGAACTCGACGTGTCGGCTGCGACGATCGACGCGCTGTACGAGGGTGATCGGGTGCCGCTCGCGGGACGCGACGAGCTGGTCCGCGCCGCCGAGCTGCCGTGCCACACCGGGCTCGTCCTGCATTCCGAGCGCGGCTCGGCGCTGGCCCGCATCACGTCCGACAAGCAGCTGCGGCTCGTTCGTGGCGACCGCGAGGCGTTCGGCCTGCACGGGCGCTCAGCGGAGCAGCGCATCGCCCTGGACCTGCTACTCGATCCCGACATCGGCATCGTCTCGCTCGGCGGGCGCGCGGGCACCGGCAAGTCGGCGCTCGCGCTCTGCGCCGGGCTCGAGGCCGTGCTGGAACGCCGCGCGCATAAGCGCGTCGTCGTCTTCCGGCCGCTGTACGCCGTGGGCGGGCAGGATCTCGGCTACCTGCCGGGCAGCGAGGGCGAGAAGATGGCGCCCTGGGCGCAGGCGGTTTTCGACACGCTCGGCGCGCTGGTCAGCCGGGACGTGCTCGACGAGGTGCTCGACCGCAACATGCTCGAAGTGCTGCCGCTGACGCACATCCGGGGACGCTCGCTGCACGACTCGTTCGTGATCGTCGACGAGGCGCAGTCGCTGGAGCGCAACGTGCTGCTGACCGTACTGTCGCGTATCGGCACCGGCTCGCGGGTCGTGCTGACCCATGACGTCGCGCAGCGCGACAACCTGCGAGTCGGCCGCCACGACGGCGTCGCAGCGGTGATCGAGGCACTGCGCGGGCATCCGCTCTTCGCGCACGTGACGCTGACCCGCTCGGAACGTTCGCCCATTGCAGCGTTGGTCACAGAGATGCTCGAGGGCCTGCCGCTGTAGCTCAGTGCTGCGTAACGCGGGCCTGCAGTTCTGCGAACAGTTGATCCAGCCGTTCCCGGCGTCCGGCGCGCCGCAGCATCCGGCCGACCGGCCACACGGCGGGACTGCCGTTGCGGCTCAGCCAGCGCTTCGCGTACCACCCGGTCGCGGGCTCGTTCACCAGCTGCATGCTTGTGTCGGCGGGCAGGCCGACGATGAGCATGCTGTGCAACGGGCGCCCGTCCGTGCCTGACAGCCGCACGCCGCTGAGCTCGGCGGTCGGGACGACGAAGTCCCACCAGCCGGCGGTCGCCGGCCCGGCCGGGGTACGTTTCGCCACCGGGCGGATCCGCCCGTGCAGCAGGCCGTCTTGCACGAGCAGCACCGGCTCGCCAGCGCCGGCGGCCCACCACATCGTGCCGATCGCGTACACGTACGTCGCGATGGCGCCGAGCACGAGAACAGCGGCGGCGCCGAACCAGAAGGCCGCGCCGAACGCGACCGCGAGCCCGATCAGGATGAGGAAGGCGACGACGTAGAGCCCGAACCACAGGATCGCGGCGCTCGGGTCGAGCCGCGTGCGCGGCGTCGTTGTGGTGGTGCGCGGCGCTCGCGACGTCCCGGCCCACGCGCAGGCGCGCCAGGAGTTGCGCTCGCAGCGCATCTGCGTCGATGTCAACTGCGGCTCTTCAGATCGCTGTACATGGCCTCCAGTTTCCGCTGCTGCTCCGCGATCTTCGCCTGCGCCTCGGTCATCGACCGCTGCAGGTTGCCCATGTCGCTGCCGTGCATCCCGCCGAAGCCGGCAGAGAAGTCGCCGATGACGTCGGTCAGCTGCTTCTGCGCCGCTTCGCCGGCCCGCTGGACGGCCGTGATGACCTTCTCCTTGAGCTCGTGGGTGTCGAGGCGTCGCGACCGTGGATCGAACTCGATGTTGGTCAGCCGGTTGCCCGGACCGCACGTCGCGGTGACGAGCTCGTCGTCGTCCGAACCGGTGCCGGAGACGTTCTGCACCTTCTCGGCCATCTGCTGCGCGCTCGCGCCCATCTGCTCGACGAGGCGAGTGGTCTCTTCGTTGAGTGTCATCAGTGCTCTTTCTAGAGGGATGCCTGGTAGTTCTGGTCGACGTGGAACTCTTGCATGTCCGGTACGCCACCCTTGCCGCCGTCCGGCATCGAGAACGACGCAAGCAACTGGCCGCCGATGCCCGCCAGCAGGGCGGCAACAGCGCCGCCGGCCTCGGTGACCCCGGCGAGCGTCGTCAAGATGCCGGTGCCGATCACGACGCCGGCACCCTCGATGATCGGCTCCAGGACGGCGTCCTGCAGCCACGGCGGCGACGCCTCGGCGAGGCGCATGGCGATGAGCCAGACCAGGAACGGGCCCGCGATGGCGATCAAGCCGATCCACAGCGCGATCAGGGCACCGCCGATGGCTTCCAGGACCTTGCCGACGGTGTCGATATAGCCGCCGAGCTGGTCCATGTGGGCCTTGATCTTGGTCGTGAGCAGGGCGAAGTCCGACGAACCTTCGCCGGTCCAGTCGCCATGCGCGTTGTCGCACATCGACTGGAAGGCGCTGTTCAGCACGTCCTTGATATGCGCGGCCTCGTTGACCAGCGCAGCGCCCGCTCCGATGATGCTCGGGATGTTGCAGATGAACAGCGGGATGGCGATCGCTGCCGGGATGAACGTCGGGCACAGGCCGGCGCAGGTTTCGAGCGATCCGGCGCACGTCAGGATGACGCTCACTTCGAGAATGCCGGCTGTGACACCGGGAGCCACCGAGTTGCCGAGTGCGCCAAGGAATGCCGAACCGAAGCCTTCGGGCGTGCTGCCCTTGCCGTCGAATCCGGAGATGTTGAGGTTCTCGCCACGGTCGTACTCGGCGGCGGTCTGGTTCAGCCGCGTCGCGATCTCGGTGACGACGTCGTGCGCGCCCTGAACGTCCAGCGCCATGAAGTCGAGCCGGGACGCGTAAGCACCTTCGACCATCGACAGCGCGATGCCGAAGCCCGGCGGGTCGATCTTGCCGTTGGTGCGCAGTGTGGTCGCCGAGTTCGCATAGCCTGACGCGACTGGCCCGAACAGGTGCTTTGCGCTGTCGCGCAACTTGTCTGGATCGACCTTGAAGTTGCCCATGTATCCCTCTCCGCAATGTGAACTCGTCACGACAGACGTTGAATGTACCTAATATGCCCGGCTGAGCCGGACGCGACAGATTGACGCCTTTCGCGTTCTGGTCCGGCTGCTAGCGGGTCGGTAGGCCGTCGATGCTCGCGGCGTTCTTGGCGTCCCAGTATTCGTCGAAGTACCCGTCCGGCTTCTTGAGGTGGTGCAGGTCGAGGACGTCACGGTCGCCGACGAAGTCCAGGCGCGGCACGGCGTAGCCGCACGAGTCGGCGATGCGGTCGACGTCGACCACGACAACCGAGCGCTGCCCGGCCGTGCGCTCCTTGCCGAACTCGCCGCGCAGCGTGGCGAACTCGGCCTGATCGCGCAGCACGGCCCGTCCCCGGCCGTGCAGTCGCACGATCTTCGGCGGTCCGTCGAACGCGCAGAACATGAGGACGATCCGGCCGTTCTCGTGCAGGTGCGCGATCGTCTCGGCGCCGCTGCCGAAGTAGTCGAGGTACGCGACCCGGCGATCGCCGAGCACGGCGAACGTGCCGGCCATGCCCTTCGGCGAGATGTTCACGTGGCCGTCGCTGCTGAGCGGGGCCGTGCCGACGAAGAACATCGGCTGCTTCAGGATCCACTCGCGCAGCCTGTCGTCGATCGTGTCGTACAGCTTGCCCACGGCTACTCCCCGGGACGCGTCATCGACAGCACGTCCAGGACCTTGTCGAGCTCGGCCTCGCTGATCGCGCCCGGGACGTGCCCGCGCTCGATGACCACCTCGCGGATCGTCTTGCGTTCGGCCAGTGCCTGCTTGGCGATCTTGGCGGCCTCGTCGTAACCGACATAGTGGTTCAGCGGCGTGACGATGGACGGCGAGGACTCGGCGTATTCCAGACATCGCTCGACGTTCGCCTCGATGCCGGCGACACACCGCTCGGCGAACACCGTCGAGACGTTGGCCAGCAGCCGGATCGACTCGAGGACGTTGCGCGCGATGACCGGCAGCATGACGTTCAGCTCGAAGTTGCCCGCCGCGCCGCCCCAGGCGACCGCCGCGTCGTTGCCGACGACCTGCGCGACGACCTGGCAGACGGCCTCGCACAGGACCGGGTTGACCTTGCCGGGCATGATCGACGAGCCGGGCTGCAGGTCGGGCAGGAACACCTCGGTGAGCCCGGTGCGTGGGCCGGAACCCATCCACCGGATGTCGTTGGCGATCTTGTTCAGCCCGACCGCGATCGTGCGCAGCGTGCCGGACAGCTCGACCAGCCCGTCGCGCGCGCCCTGTGCCTCGAAGTGGTCGCGCGCCTCGGTCAGCGGCAGGCCGAGATCGGACGCGAGCCGGGCGATGATCTTGCCGGCCAGGCCGGCCGGAGCGTTGATGCCGGTGCCGACGGCAGTACCGCCCAGCGGCAGCTCGGCCACCCGGGGGAGCGCGGCGTGCAGCCGCTCGGTGCCGTACCGGACCTGCGCCGCGTAGCCCGCGAACTCCTGGCCGAGCGTGACCGGCGTGGCGTCCATCAGATGCGTGCGCCCCGACTTCACGATGTCGCGGAACTGCTCGGCCTTCGCGCTGAGCGCGTCGGCGAGCGCGGCCAGCGCCGGCATGAGGTCAGCGACGACCGCGCGGGTCGCCGCGACGTGCATCGCCGCCGGGAACTGGTCGTTCGACGAGAACGGGTCGTTGACGTCGTCGTTCGGATGCACTGCCGCGCCGAGCCGCTCGGCGGCGAGCGTGGCGATGACCTCGTTGGCGTTCATGTTCGAGCTCGTGCCCGAACCCGTCTGGAAGACGTCGATCGGGAAGTGCTCGTCCCAGTCGCCGCGAGCGACCTCGACCGCAGCGTCGTGGATCGCCTTCGCCTTCGCCGGATCGAGCATGCCGAGCTCGCCCCGCAGCGCGGCCGAGCAGCCCTTGATCGAGGCGAGCGCGCCGATGAGTTGCCGCTCGATCGGCCGCCCGGAGATCGGGAAGTTCTCGACGGCCCGCTGCGTCTGCGCGCGCCACTTGGCGTTTGCCGGGACGTGGACCTCGCCCATCGAGTCCTGCTCGACCCGGTAGTCCTGTTCGCTCATGCCGCTGATTGCCCCTTAGGTCGCTTCGCCTGCGATCCTAGGTGCGCGGCGGCTTTCCGTTATTGCGGCCGGTAGTCCGCGGGCGGTTGGGCACTCGGGCCAGGTGTCCCGGCGGCTGGGCCGTAGCCGAGCTGCGCCGCAGTCTGGCGGGCGCCTTCGTCGACCGGTACGGCCACGACTGCCGTCCCGTATGCGCAGAGCTCCGTCCAGACATCGCCCATCTCGGACGTGTCGAATCTCATGCCGATGACGGCGTTGCCGCCCCGCGCGCGAGCGGCCTCGAGCATCCGGCCCATGACCTCGTTGCGGCTCTCGATGAGGTTCTTGGTCATGCCCTGGAGCTCGCCGCCGAACATCGACTTGAGTCCGGCGCCCATCTGCGAGAACGCGTTGCGAGAGCGGACCGTGAGGCCGAAGACCTCGCCGCACACTCGCTGGATCTCCCAGCCGGCGATCTCGTTCGTCGTCACTACCAGCATCGTGCGGGATACCTCCAGATCGGTTTACGTCGGTCGGTCGAAGTCGATGGCCGAATATGCCCGCAGCTTGCCCAGCTGGTGCAGCGAGTCGATGACCCGGATCGTGCCGGACTTGGACCGCATGACGATCGACTCGGTCTGCACCGAATCCGCGAAGTAGCGCACGCCGCGTACGAGTTCGCCGTCGGTGATCCCGGTCGCGCAGAAGAAGATGTCCTCGCCGCCGACGAGGTCTTTGGTGGTCAGCACCTTGTCCAGGTCGTGCCCGGCGGCGATCGCGGCTTCGCGCTCGTTGAGGTCGCGGGGCCAGAGCCTTGCCTGGATCACGCCACCCATGCACGACAGCGCAGCGGCCGCGATGATGCCCTCGGGTGTGCCGCCGATGCCGAGCAGCAAGTCGATGCCCGTGCCCGGGCGGGCTGCCATGATCGCGCCTGCGACGTCGCCGTCGCTGATGAACTTGATCCGGGCGCCGGCGTCGCGTACCTCCTCGACGAGGGAGGCGTGCCGCAGGCGGTCCAGAATGCAGACCGTGACGTCCTCGGGATGACCACGTTTCGCCTTGGCCACCCGGCGGATGTTCACGGCCGGCGGCGCAGTGATGTCGACGACGTCGGCGGCCTCGGGTCCGGTCGCGAGCTTCTCCATGTAGAAGACGGCCGACGGGTCGAACATGCTGCCGCGCTCGGCGACGGCGATCACGGCAAGGGCGTTGGGCATTCCCTTGGCCATCAGGGTGGTTCCGTCGATCGGATCGACGGCCACGTCGCACAGCGGCCCGGTGCCGTCGCCCACTTCCTCGCCGTTGAAGAGCATCGGCGCGTTGTCCTTCTCACCCTCGCCGATCACTACGACGCCGCGCATCGAGACGGTGCCGATCAGCTTGCGCATCGCGTCGACCGCCGCGCCGTCGCCACCGTTCTTGTCGCCCCGGCCGACCCACCGTCCGGCCGCCATGGCCGCCGCCTCGGTGACGCGCACGAGTTCGAGGGCGAGGTTTCGGTCAGGCGCCTGGCGGGGGACTGCCAGCGCCGGCGGCACGCTGACCGGAGTGGCGCTCTTGCGGCGCGCGGCTGCCTTGCGCGGAGCGGCGGCCTTGCGCGGAGCGGCGGCCTTGCGCGGCGCTGCCTTGGTGCTCTTGCGTGGCGCGGCTGCCTTGCGTGGAGTGGCCTTGGTGCTCTTGCGTGGCGCGGCTGCTTTTCGTGGCGCCGCTGGCTTGCGTGGACTGGCCTTCGCGCTCTTGCGCGCAGCCATGGCCTTGCGGGCAGGTGCCGCCTTGCGTGCGGGCGCCGCCCTGCGTGCGGGCGCCGCCTTGCGTGCGGGCGCCGCCTTGCGCGGCGCCGCCGCCTTCGCACTCTTGCGGGGACGCACAGCCATGGCGGCCATCTTCGCAGAGGTGGTCGTGCCTGTGTGGCCAATCCGGTCGCCCGCAACGGGCCGCGCGAGGTAGGGTCCGGCGCGTGACACCTCTCCGGGGCATTCTGCCTCCTCCGCGCTCCTGACCGGGGCGCCCGTTCCGCTGTAGCGGTTCCAGATCGCGCAACCCCTGGCGGCCATACGCCGCCGTGAGTTGCGCGATCGGTCGAGATGCGCCCAGACGACCCCATGCCGGATCGATCTCGGAGCGCATCAATCATGGATCTCTCTGCTCATCTGCGTGCCCGAACGGGTGCGTTCGCCATCACCAGCGGCGCCATTCTGTGGGGCACGACAGGCGTCGTCGTACATGCCGTGCACGCCCACACCGGACTCTCGGCCGTCTCGATCGGTTGTTACCGCTTGCTCGTCGCGGCGGTGGTACTGGGCGCCCTTCGCGGCCCGGCCTTGCTGCGGCTGGCTCGAACGGTCAGCCTGCGACGCGGTGTCCCGCTCGTCGCGTCCGGCGCCGGGCTCGGCGTCTACCAGGCGCTGTACTTCGTGGGTGTCGAGGAGGCCGGCGTCAGCCTCGCGACCCTGATCAGCATCGGCACCGCGCCTGTCGTGCTGACCCTCGGGTCGGCGGTGGCGGCCAGGCGCCGGCCGTCCGTCACCGCGTTCGCGACCGTCGCGTGCGCGCTCGGCGGGCTGGCGCTGATCTCGTCCTCGACGGGCTCCGCGTCCGGTCCCCATTCGCTGATCGGAATCGCCGCATCACTCGGTTCGGGGCTGACCTACGCGGGCTGCACGGCGCTGAACCGCCGGCAGTCCGATCTGGCCGACCCGTTGACGCTGACGGGTGCGGCCAGCCTGATCGGCACGTTGACCCTGTTGCCGCTAGCGCTGGCGTCCGGCATGGGGTTTCCGGCCGACCGGCCGACCGTTTCGGCGTTGCTGTACCTCGGCGTCGTGCCGACGGCGTTGGGGTACGGGTTGTTCTTCGGCGGCCTGCGCTCGACGCCCTACGAGGTCGCCGCCGTGCTGACGCTGATCGAGCCGCTGGCCGCCACGCTGCTCGCGGCGGCGCTGCTGGGCGAGACGCTCAGCTCGGCCGCGACGGTCGGCGCGGCCCTGCTGCTGCTCGCCCTGGCCGGCTTGTACGTCCGGCCCGTGCTCAGCTGACGGCGAGCGCGTCGATCTCCAGCAGCAGCTCAGGCAGGACGAGCCCGGCGACCTGCACGGCGCTGCTCGCGGGCGGCCGCGTGGTGTCGACGTACTCGTCGCGCACCGCGCGGACCGCCGTCATCGTGGCCAGGTCGGTCACGTAGACGGTGAGCTTCACGACGTCCGCGAACGTCGCGTCGGCGGCGGCCAGGCAGCGGCGGAGGTTCTCGAAGACCTGACGGGCCTGTGCCTCCGGGTCGCCGGGGCCGACGAGTCGACCGGACTCGTCGAGCGCGACCTGCCCGGAGATGGCGATCAGGCGGCCGGTCGCCGCGACGACATGTGAGTAGCCGAAGCCCGGCGCGACATCTGACGGCGTGATGTGGTCGATCACTGCTCGCTGCCGTCCTGGCCGGAGATCGCTTCGTCGAGGCGCGCGGTGGCGCCGTCGAGCCAACGCTGGCAGATGTCGGCGAGCTCCTCGCCGCGCTGCCAGAGGGCCAAGGATTCCTCGAGCGGCTGGTCGCCGGTCTCGAGCTTGCGCACGACCTCGGCAAGTTCGGCCCGGGCGGCTTCGTAGCCGATGTCGTCAGTCATCAGGTGGGCGAGCTTATCCGGACGCCCGCGGTGCCGGCATGCGTGCCGACCTGGTGATCACGTGAGCGTGGCCCCGTCGCCGGCATGAGCCGGCGCCGTGGTGCCGCGCACGGCGAGGTGCGGGGTGAGGACGAGCTCGCGCTGCGCAACCTCTTCATGTTCGAGCCGGGCAACCGCACGCTGCACGGCCAGTGCGGCCATGTGCTCGGCGTCCTGGCTGACGGTCGTCAGCCGCAGGTACGGCAGCCGGGCGACCTGGCTGTCGTCGTAGCCGACGACGGACGTGTCGTCGGGCACGGCGATCCCGGCGCGGACGAACACGTCGAGCAGCCCGACCGCGCAGCGGTCGTTGTAGGTCAGCACGGCGCTGGGCGGTCCCTCGTCGGCAAGCGTTCGGGCGGCGGCGGCCCCGTCCTCCTCGGACTGGCCGCCGGAGACGATCCGCGTGTGATCGTCCAGGCCGTGCTGGCGCATCGCCCGCCGGTAGCCGTTGCGGCGATCGGACGCACCAGGGCCGCGGTTGCCGTCCACGTGGACGATCTGGCGATGGCCCAGCACGGCGAGGTGATCGACCGCGAGCCGCATGCCGGCGGCGTCGGCCGTCCGGATCACGTCGACGGCCCGGCTGCGGGCGCGTTGCCCGACGACGACGACCGGCAACCGCTCACCCAGCGCCGACAGCCACGGCTCGCGCACCAGGCGGCCGACCAGGATCGCCGCCGCGCACCGGTAGTCGAGCAGCGTGTCGATCGCCTGGCGCGGGTCGCGCTGCGCGGTCACGGCACTCAGGACGACCTCGTAGCCGAGCGGCTCGGCCGCGGCGTAGATGCCCTCGGCGAGGTCGGCGTGGAACGGGTGGTTCAGCGCGAGCGTCACGCCGATCAGTCGGGAGCGGCGTCCGGCCAGCAGGCGAGCTCGCGAGTCGGGACGGTAGCCGAGCTCGGCGGCGATCTCGAGCACGCGCTGCCGCGTCGCGTCACTCGCGCCCGG
>DASXRA010000294.1:0-5003 GCA_036506855.1 Jatrophihabitantaceae bacterium | reverse complement strand
ACGCCCGGCGCCACGCACGACCGCGACGACTCCATCGGCAGCCCCGAAGCCGGCACCGGTACGCGACGGGGCGCTGCCGCTCGGCTACAGCACCGGCACCGCGACCCGGGTCATCACCGTCGTCGCCGCGTCCACGAGCAGTACGACCGCTCAACTGCAGGCCTGGACCAAGGCGCCCGGCGGTGGCTGGTTGCGGTACGGCTCGGCGGTCACCGCGCACGTCGGCTCGCAGGGCCTGACCACCCAGCCGAGCGAGAGCAAGCCGGCCACCCCGATCGGCAGCTACACGCTGACCCTGGCCTTCGGCAGGGTGTCGAACCCCGGCACCCAGCTGTCGTACTTCCGCACCGACGCCAGCGACTGGTGGGTCAGCGACAAGTACTCGCGGTACTACAACACGCATTACCGGTGCTCGAGCAGTTGCCCGTTCAACACGGCCGCCGGCGAGAACCTGCGTGCGGCGGGCTTCGTCTACACCTACGCGGTCGTGATCAACTACAACCGATTCCCGGTGAAGGCCGGCGCAGGCAGCGCGTTCTTTCTGCACGTCACTGATGGCGGGGCGACCGCCGGATGCGTCGCGATCTCGCAGTCCAAGCTGGTCTCGCTGATGCGCTGGCTCAGCCCGTCGACCCATCCGAGAATTCTCATCGGGGTGTCGTGAGAGGGTGGGCGGGTGCCCGCCCCCACGGTCATCCCGATTCGCCTGCTCGCCGTCGGGGCACTCGCGTCGCTCACGCTGATCGGCTGCACGTCAGCGGTCCAGGCCGGGCACGGCGCACCGCTCAGTTCACCGGCCACGACGAGCCGTCCGGCCACGTCATCGCATCCGGCCACGCCGAAGCCGACACCCAAGCTCACACCCAAGCCGAGTCCGACCACGAAGCACTCGAGTCCGCCGCCGTCGCCGAGCAGCAGCCACCAGGCGCCGACCGTCCTGCCGTTGCACGTGAGCACCGGCACGGCGCACCAGGTCGTCACGGTGATCGCGTCGTCGAGCGGCAGCACGACGGGCACGCTTCAAGCCTGGACGAAGACCTCGTCCGGCTGGCAACGGCACGGCTCGGCCGTCACCGCGCACTTGGGCTCGCAGGGCCTGACCGCGCACCCGAGTGAGAGCAAGTCGGCCACCCCGATCGGCAGCTTCACGCTGACCCAGGCCTTCGGCAGCGCGTCGGATCCTGGCACGCGCCTCGCCTATTTCCGAACCGACAGCAGCGACTGGTGGGTCAGCGACGCGTCCTCGCGCTACTACAACACGCATTACCGCTGCGCGAGCGGTTGCCCCTTCGACACGGGTGCCGGCGAGAACCTGAAGGCGGCGGGCTTCGTCTACACCTACGCCGTCGTCATCGACTACAACCGTTTCCCGGTGACGCCCGGTGCGGGCAGCGCGTTCTTCTTGCACGTCACCGACGGCGGGGCGACCGCGGGATGCGTGTCGATCCCCGAGTCCAGCCTGGTGTCGATCATGACGTGGCTGGACCCAGCGGCTCATCCGCGCATCCTGATCGGGGTCGCGTGAGCGCGTAACGTGCCGCGCCGAGCAGGGGAGCGTGCTCGGGATCCTGGGCGACGACCATCGGAACCGGGTCGCGCAGCTCGGCGGTGAACGCCGGGCCGAACAGATCCCAGGACGCCGACATGGATCCACCCACCACGACGACCTCCGCCTTGAAGCGCTCCAGCCACGGCGCCATCGCGGCACCGAGTTCGCGCATCGTGGCGTCGATGACCTCGCGGGCTGCGCGCTCGCCGCCACGTGCCCGCTCGGCGATCTCGCGGACGTCCGCGGCCGCATCGCCCGTCGAGACCCGGTAGGCGGCACGGATCGCCCGGCGTGACACCACGTCCTCCAGGGGACGTTCCCCGATCCGCAGGTGGTGCGCGCGGCCCTCCGGCGGGACGTCCGGGCCCTGGTTGACGATCTCGCCATCCGCGAGGAACGACGACCCGATGCCCGTGCCGAGCGTGATGGCCGCGCAGCGCGCGTATCCGGTAGCGGCGCCGTGCAGCCATTCGCCGAGCAGGAACGCGTCGGCGTCGTTGAGGAAACTGACCGACGCCGGCCGCGGACGGATGCCCTCGCACAGCGCTGAGCCGAGGTCGGCACCACGCAGGTTGTCGAACTTGCCGACGTCCTCGAACAGCGCGATGCCGCGGGCATAGTCGAACGGGCCTGGCATGGCGACGCCCCAGCGGGCCTCCGGCTGCGGCGGCAGTGTGGCCGCCGCCGCGAGGAACTCGCCGGTCAGCGTCGTGGCGGACGCGTGGCTGTCGAGCGAGCGCCTGCTGAGCGTGCCGGGCACGATCTGCCAGGTGCCGCTGTCGATCAGCGCGGCGCTGACGTGCGTCCCGCCGACCTCCAAGGCCGGCACGTGCTCGCGGTGCATGCGATGTTCCTACCGCACGGGCCGGCGAACGAACTCATCGAGCAGGCCGGGCAGGACGTCGCGCGCCAGGTCGACGGCATCGGCCGCCGCGACATCCTGGACGCGGTAGCCCTGCCGTCCCGCGGCGGTCGTGGCGGTCAGCGTCGCCAGGCCGGCGCGTCGCTGGAAGAACGTGCTGCGCAGGTTGACGCCGATGATCCCGTCGCGCGACAGCACGGCGCGACGCCGTATCAGGGATCCGTTCTGCGTCACGAGGTAGCTGTCGGTCAGCGCGTGTCCGAGGTTGCTCGCCCGGTCGGCGGCAAGCGGCAGGCTGAGCGCGACCAGGACGAGCGCGCCGGTCCACCCCCAGCCGTGCGCGCCGGCCGCGGCCCAGACCAGACCGATCACCGTGACGATGGCGAGGCTCCCGACGACGGCGCGGACGAAGCGACGCCGCCGGGCTCGCGGGCCGTGCCCGATCAGCGGCGTGGTGAACGGGCCGGACGTGCGCAAGGCAGCGGCCGACACGCGGACCGCCTCGTGACGCGGCCCGGGCGGCATCAGCATCGTGCCGCCGCGCTCGGCTCCTCGTCCGACCCGCAGTCCGGTGGCTATCACCAGAGCGCGCGCGCCGCCCACTGCGCGCAGCAGCAACGGCTCGCTGACCTCGGCGCCGCGCAGGCGGCGCTCCTCGATGCTCGTGGCGCGCGACGTGATCAGACCGCGCGTGACGTGCAGGGTGCCGCCTGTATGCCTGGTCAGCCGGAAGTTCCAGAACGCGAGGACGTACCCGGCAGTCGACGCGGCGGAAATGAAGACGACGGCGCCCGCGCCGAGTTCGAGCACGTCGCGCCACAGCGGTGCCGCGGTGAGGTGGTCGACGAACGTTCGCAGCGGGCCGAAACGCTCCGGGTCGATGTGCGCTTCGTTGTTCAGCCGCCAGGCGAAACCGGCGATGGCCACCGCGGTCAGCGCACCGGAGAGCGTGAACGGCGCGTACCGCACCCACGACGGCGGCAGCCGGAGGATCTCCGTCTCGTCCGGGACCGCGGTGTCCACAGTGGACGGTGTGGCCGGGGCTCGATGCAGCAGCTCCTCGCGAAGATGCGCCGCGTCGGCCGTACGCAGTCCGTCGAGGGTGAGGCCGGGCCGGCCCTTGCGGTCCGACGTCCCGGTGCCGATCACCACGCGGGCGAGGCCCAGCACGCGATGCATGGCGTGCGCGGTCACGTCCACCGTCCGGACGCGATCGAGCGGGGCCGCAACTGTCCGGCGGCGCAGCAGTCCGTGGCGCAACTGGATCTGCCCGGCCGCGATGCGAAATCGCGTCGTGAACCAGCGCAACGTGGCGGCCGCGGCCACGATGCCGGTGGCGATCAGGCTCCACTGCGAGCCGTGGCCGCTGCCCTGGCCGGCCAGCAGCAGGCCGACCAGCGCGGGAAGCGCCCGGGCGAGTTCGACGAGCGGATGGATGATCAGCATCCGCGGATCGAGCCGGCGCCACTCGCCGACGGGCGTCAGCGCAGCCGGCTCGGAGACGACCGGCGCGCTCATGTCGCGTCGCCGGTGGCGGTGTGCGCGCTGGTGGTGAGCTCATCGACGATCCGCTCCGCCGTGGCATGGTCGAGACCGTGGATCTCGAGCGGACCTGCCGCGGACGCGGTCGTGATGGTGACGTTGGCGAGGCGGAAGAGCTGCTCGAGCGGTCCGCGCTGGATGTCGACGGTCTGGATGCGCGACACGGGCGCGATGCGACGCTCCTGGGTGAACCAGCCCGCCTGGGTGTAGACCGCGGTGGGCGTCGTCTCCCACCGATGCACCCGGTACCGCCATCGGGGCATTACCACAATGTGCGCAAATGCGACGATACCGGTCGCCGCAATCGTCACGTAGCGCCACGACGCGATGTCATGCTCACCGACCAGCAGGACGACGACCTCGACCGCGATGACGCCGAGCCAGCCGGCAACGGCTCGTGCGGTCCAGAACGCCACCGCACGCCGGCTCACGCGATGGCTCGGCTCCCGCAGATGTGGCGTCGTCACGTCTGCGGGCGTCTGCATCCCTCAACATTGCCACCCGCAACGACTCGGCGCCCACTGCCAACCGTGGGGCACCGATCCATGACAGGTGTCATGAATTGCGAGGGCCGAAGGACCGCAAAGCCGTCCCGCAGAGTATTGATCCGGACGCGATGAGCGACAATTCAGTGGTCTCTTGACGCCAAGAGATCGACGCTGAAGGCTGCGGGCGTGCCACCCTGGTTGATCCCAGCCGGCAAAGTGGGGAGGTGCCATGGGCGGGGAAGAGGTCTGGCAGGAGGTCAAGGCATCCGACGGGCGGTCCCTCGAGGTCGTCTCGCAGGGCTCTGCCGACGCGCTGCCGCTCGTCTTCCACGGAGGCACGCCGATCGCCGCTGTGCTGCACCCTCCGATCGTCGACGCCGCCATCGCCCGTGGCCTGCGATTCATCACCTACTCCCGGCCTGGCTACGCGACGTCTGATCCGATGCCCGGACGTTCGGTCGCCGACGCGGTCGGTGACGTGGTCGCGATCCTCGAGGCGCTGAACGCTGACCGGTTCGTGACGATCGGCTGGTCCGGCGGCGGCCCGCATGCGCTGGCCTGC
>DASXRA010000293.1:0-1925 GCA_036506855.1 Jatrophihabitantaceae bacterium | reverse complement strand
CCGCCGCCGCGCGCCGAGCGGTCACCGAGCAACTGCGCAAGCTCGGCGCGCATGTCGTCGACTCCCCGGCCGACGTGTTCGCCTCGCACGTCACCGACGCATACCTCGACCTCAAGGCCGCCGGCCGGCTCTGAGGTCGGTTACGCGACGGGCAGCACGTCCTCGCGCTCCTCGGCGGTGAGGTCACCCGTCGCGCCGGCACGCACGCCGCGCCCGCCGAGCACGACGACGTAGGTCAGGAAGGCCACCTCGGCCAGCGCGCCGATCGTGATTCGCGCGGCGGTCGGCAGCCCGGACGGCGTCACGAACGCCTCGATCACCCCGGACACGAGCAGCACGCCGGCCAGCCCCAGCGCGGCCACCGCCGTCGCGCGTCCGGCTTCGGCAAGCGCCCTCGACCGCGGCAGCGCACCCGGCGCGACCCACGCCCAACCGGTGCGCAGGCCGACGCCGCCCGCGACGAAGACGGCGGTGAGCTCGAGCATCCCGTGCGGCAGGATCAGCCCGAAGAACACGCCGGGCTTGCCCGCCCCGAGCATCGCGCCGCCGACGAGGCCGAGGTTCAGCGTGTTCTGCCACATCACGTACAGCGTGCCGACGAGCGTCACGCCGAGGAACAGCGCGAGCGCCCCGACGAGCGCGTTGTTCGTCCAGACATGGGCGGCGAACGACCGCGCGGGATGCGCTGAGTAGTAGTCCTTGAAGTCGTGATCGACGAGCTGGCGCACCTCGTCGGACGGGAGCAGCCGGCTGATCCGGTCCGGGTGCGCGCGCAGCCACAGCATCATCGCAGCGGCGACGCCGAGGTTCGCGACGAGCATGCCGACCCACCAGCGCCAGGCTCGGTACACGGTCACCGGGAAGTCGACGGTGACTCCGCGGGCCAGCGCCGACCAGCCGGTCGTGCGGCTGCCGCCAACTGTCGCGGCGCGACCACGGGAGAGCAGTCCGGACAGCCGGGCGGCGAGCGCCGGGTCGGGTGTGCGCGACTGGACGAGCGCCAGGTGCGTGGCCACCCGCCGGTAGAGCACGACGATCTCGTCGGCCTCCACACCGGTCAGCCGGCGCCGCCTCGCGAGCGTTTCGAGCCGGGCCCACTCTGCGGAGTGGCGGGCAATGAAGGAGTCGACGTCCACGGTGTCGCCGAGTCTATGGTTCGAGGGTGGTCAACGCGCAGACCGAACTCACGTCCGGAGAGGGCGTTGCGTTCGATCTGAATCACGCAGGGGTCGGCTCGCGTCTGGTGGCGGCGGCGATCGACCTCGCGCTCCAGGTCATCGCTTCGTTCATCCTGCTCGCGGCGACGGGCGGACTGCTGCAGAACGCCGACGACGCAGCGGTCGGCGCCCTCGTCCTTGTCGAACTCGTGCTCGTCGTGGCCGGCTATCCGATCTTGATGGAGTGGCTTGCCCACGGGCGCACGATCGGCAAGATGTGCCTCGGCCTTCGCGTGGTGCGAGACGACGGTGGGCCGATCGGGTTCCGGCAGGCGCTGGTGCGCGGTCTGGCCGGGCTCGTGCTGGAGAAGCCGGGCCTGCTCGCGCCGTTCACGACCGCCGCCGGTGTCTTGACGATGATCTTCAGCCAGCGCACCAAGCGTCTCGGCGACATGATGGCCGGCACGTTCGTGCTGAACGAGCGGGCGGGTCCCCGGCGCAGCCTCGTCCCCCGCGACTTCGGGGTTCCGTACCAGCTTCAGCCGTGGGCCGCGTCGCTCGACCTCAGCCGCCTCGACGACCAGCTCGCACTCGGCGTCCGGCAGTTCGTGGTGCGCGCGACGGACATGACCCCCGCCGCGCAGCAGTCACTCGGCGAGGATCTGCGCGCACGCGTCGAGGCAGTGACGACGCCGCCTCCGCCGCCGGGCACGCCGACGCCCTGGGTACTGATCACCGTGCTCGCCGAGCGCCGCCGCCGTGCCGACC
>DASXRA010000292.1:0-4445 GCA_036506855.1 Jatrophihabitantaceae bacterium | reverse complement strand
AGGCCAGCCGCAACGACGGCAGCGGCAGCGAGCATCGTGGATGTGCGGACCGCGGGTCTGTGCACGAGTCGGAAGCGCATCAAGAGTCCTCTCCGTTTCGTGACGGACGCTTCTTCGCGCCCGGAAAGAACCTCATCGGGTCAAGAGCAGATCCGATGTCGACCTCTACGTCGGAGCGCCGCTGCCGGCCGACGTCCCCACCAGTGCGGCCTCTCCGACGAGCGTGCCCGGAGGGACGCGACGGGCCTGCGTGGCGTCCCATTCCTTTTTTGAACCGGCGAGCGGACCGGTCCGTGGCGGTGGGTGACACGTTAGGACGCGCGCAACTTGCGCGTCAAGACTTGCAAACTAATGCGAAACTTTCGCGCCGTGCCTGCGGCCGGCTCTGCGCGGCGCCGTGGTGCTCTCCCGGACGACGAGGCTCGTGTCGAGGTCGATGCGGCTGAACGCGAGGTCGGGTTGGTCGCGCATGCGCAGCACGAGGCGCACGGCCTGCTCGGCCATTGCGACGAGGGGTACATGGATCGTCGTCAGCGGTGGCCCGGCCCACTGTGCGATCCGGAGATCGTCGTATCCCACGACCGAGAGGTCGGCGGGTATGGCGATGCCGAGCGAGCGAGCTGCCTCGTACACGCCGAGCGCGACCAGGTCGGAGGAGGCGAAGATCGCAGTCGGACGAGCCGGGCGCGAGAGGAGCTGGCGGCCTTCCTCGACGCCGTCGCGGTGGTGGAACTCGCCGGGTCGGATCAGGTCGGGATCGAGGGGCAGCTGGGCGGCGTCGAGCGCGGCCCGGTAGCCGGAAAGGCGGGCCGTGGCCGCGAGCATCGTGCCAGGCCCGGTAATGATCCCGATATCCCGGTGCCCCAGGTCGATCAAGTGCCGGGTCGCGAGGTAACCGCCGTTCCAGTCCGCCGAACCGATCGACGGGACGTCGGGCTCGAGCGCACCCGCAGGGTCGACCATGACGAGTGGAATGTTGCGCGACAACAACCGTTGCTTGTCCCCGGCCGGCAACACACTCGCCACCAGAATCACGCCGAGCGGCTGGCGGCGCAGCACGGCGTCGACCCAGTTGCGCTCGGGCAGGTGCCGCTCCGTGGCGCCGGTCAGCACCATGCCGATGGACCGCTCGCGGACCGTGAGCTCGATGCGCGCGAGGATCTCACTCGCAAACGGGCTCTCCATCTCGTAGCAGAGCACCTCGATCAGGGGCGCCGCGTTCCGCTTGGAGACTCGCGGGCTGTACTGGTGGTTCTGCAACAGCGCCTCGATCCGTGCACGAGTTTCGCGCGAGACGCCGGTGCGTCCGTTGAGCACCTTGGACACAGTCGAGATCGAGACTTCGGCGAGCGAGGCGACCTCGGACAACGTCGCCCTGGCACGCTGATCGTTGCCGGGTGGGTCGCTTGGCATGGGCACAGCGTAGCTGCGCTGGGCTGTCCGCGAGGCAGCCGAGACTGCACGGCGACGTTCTTCCTTGACCGCGCCTTGCGAGCGACGTAGGTTCCGGAGCCGGAAATTGTTTCGCAGATGGTGTGCGAAACTTTCTCGACGACGGGACTTCAGGTGACCATCTCGCACGATTCGCGGCAGCTCACCGACCGGCCTTGGCAGGACGTCACACGCCGGCCCGAGGACCGGGTCGACTCGCTGATCAAGGCGATGACCCTGCGGGAGAAGGTGGCCCAACTGCACGGCTTCTGGGCCGGCGCCGACCCGAACGGCCCCGGCGTCGCACCGCACCAGACCGAGCTCGACAACGGGCACAGCCTCGGCGAGACGATCCCCCACGGGCTGGGCCAGCTGACGCGCGCGTTCGGGACCAACCCCGTGGACCCGGCCGAAGGCGCCGCGGCACTGGCCCGGGCGCAACGGGACATCGCCGCGGCCAACCGATTCGGGATCGCGGCCCTGGTGCATGACGAGTGCCTGGCCGGATTCACGGCGTGGGGCGCCACCGCCTATCCGGTCCCGCTTTCGTGGGGCGCGACGTTCGACCCGGACGTCGTCCGCGAGATGGCCACCCGCATCGGGTCCGGCATGCGCGCGGTCGGCGTGCACCAGGGCCTGGCGCCCGTACTCGACGTCATCCGGGACGCACGCTGGGGACGCGTCGAGGAGACGATCGGCGAAGACCCTTATCTGATCGGCACAATCGCGACGGCCTACCTGCAGGGACTGCAGTCGGCGGGTGTCATCGCAACGCTCAAGCACTTCGCCGGCTACTCGGCATCGCGCGCGGGCCGCAACCTCGCGCCGGTGTCGATGGGGCCGAGGGAGTTCGCGGACGTGGTACTGCCGCCCTTCGAGATGGCAGTCGTCGAAGGCGGCGTGCAATCCGTCATGCACTCCTACGCCGAGGTCGACGGGACTCCCGCCGCGTCCAACCGGGCGTTGCTCACGGGACTGCTGCGTGACTCGTGGGGCTTCGAGGGAACGGTCGTGGCCGACTACTTCGGGATCAGCTTCCTGCAGATCCTGCACGGCGTAGCGGCGACGCTCGGCGAGGCCGCGGCAAAGGCGCTGACGGCCGGGGTCGACGTGGAGCTTCCAGGGCCGAATGCCTACGTGGAACCGCTCATCGCCGAAGTGATGTCCGCCCGTCTCGACGAGGCATTGGTCGACCGCGCGCTGCGACGCGTACTCCTGCAGAAGCTCAGCCTCGGTCTGCTGGACAAGGACTGGTCGCCCGTTCCCGAGGCCCTCGGCGATGCCGACCTGACGGCAGGAGCCGTGCTTCGCGGAACCGTCGACCTCGACCCGCCCGCGGACCGCGCACTCGCGCGACGCATCGCGGAAGAGGCCGTCGTACTGCTGAAGAACGACCGCGTCCTCCCGCTACGCGATGCCGGATCGATCGCCGTGATCGGCCCGATCGCGGACGATCCGCTCGCGATGCTCGGCGGCTACTCGTTCCCTGCGCACGTCGGCGTGCACCATCCCGAAGTGCCACTGGGCGTGGACGTCACGACCCTGCTCGACGCCTTGCGCGCCGAGTTCCCCAGCTGTGACGTCCGCTTCGCCAGGGGATGTGACGTGAGCGGCACCGGTACCGACGGGTTCGCCGCCGCGATCGAGCTGGCCGCGGGTGCGGACGTGGTGGTCGCGACGCTGGGCGACCGGTCCGGGCTGTTCGGGCGCGGCACGTCCGGCGAGGGGTGCGACGCGGAGTCGCTGCGCTTGCCCGGCGTCCAGGCGGAACTGCTCGAGGTGCTGCTCGACGGCCCGTCGCCGCTCGTCCTGGTGGTCGACTCCGGCCGGCCGTACGCACTCGGCACGGCGCCTGCGCGGGCGGCCGCCATCGTGCAGACGTTCTTCCCCGGCGAGGAGGGCGCTCCGGCCGTGGCGCGCGTGCTGAGCGGCGCCGTCAACCCGTCCGGCCGGCTGCCCGTGAGCATCCCGGCCCGGCCCGACGGTCAGCCGTGGACCTACCTGAGCCAGAAGTTGGCCCTGGCATCCGAGGTGTCGAACGTCGATCCCACTCCCGCCTACGCCTTCGGCGCCGGCCTCGGCTACACGTCGTTCCGCTGGTCGGATCTCGCCGTCGACGCGGCCGAGCTCGCAACCGACGGAAGCGTCGGCGTCGAGTTCACCGTCACGAACACCGGCGATCGGTCCGGTGTCGAGGTCGTGCAGCTCTACCTGCACGACCCGGCCGCATCGGTGACCCGGCCGGTGGTCAAGCTGCTCGCCTTCGTGCGGATCGAAGCCGCACCGGGACAGGCCAGGCGCGTGCGCTTCGACGTCCCCGCCGCGGTGACATCGTTCATCGGCCCGGACCTGACCCGAATCGTCGAGCCCGGCGAGATCGAGCTGCGACTGGGTGCGTCGAGCGCGGACGCCAGGCTGGTCGCGTCGGTGACGATGGTCGGATCGTCGATGTTCCTGGACCACACACGCGAGCGCCACTGCCGCGTCTCCGTGGCGAATGCCCGATGACCGCGCGAGTAGCCGCAGCCGCGGCCTCGGATCCGGAACTCTCGCACCGGATCGGGGAGCTCACGATCACCGTCCTCGGGCAGGACGGCCGTCCCCTGGCCGATCGACCGGTGACCGTCGAACAGGAGCGGCATGCCTTCTCCTTCGGCAACATCGGCTTCGACTTCGTGCCGATGACCGGCGGCCCAGGGCCGGCCGAGGCCGAGGACGTCGAAGGCTTCGGCGGCGCGTCGCGACTCGACCCGGACGGTTTCGCCGCCGAGTGGCTGAACCTGTTCAACACCGCGACGTTGCCGTTCTACTGGGGACGCTACGAGCCGCGGCGCGGCGTCACCGACGCCGAGCGGCTGACGAAGACCGCGCGCTGGCTGGCCGATCGCGGCGTGACCGTCAAGGGCCATCCGCTCGTGTGGCACACCGTGCAACCGTCCTGGCTGCTCGGCCTCCCGGTCGACGAGGTCGAGCGGCTGCTGCGGGCACGCATCCACGAACTCGCCGGCGGTTTC
>DASXRA010000291.1:0-2021 GCA_036506855.1 Jatrophihabitantaceae bacterium | reverse complement strand
TCGGCCGGGCGATCGCCGTCGCGTTGGCCCAGGCGGGTGCGGACGTGGCACTGGGCCTGCGCGTCAGCGATTCGGCCACGGCCACCGTGGCGGCGATCGAGGCGCTCGGCCGTAGGGCCGTCCCGCTGCAGATGGACATGGCCAGCCTCTCCGAGATTCGCGAGGCCGTCGCCCTCGCCACGCGTACGTTCGGGGGCCTCGACATCCTCGTCAACAACGCGGGAATCGCCCGCGTGTGCAACGCGGAGTCGGTGTCAGTCGAGGACTTCGACGCCACGCTCGACATCAATCTCAAGGGCACATTCTTCGCCAGCCAAGCCGCGGCCGCCGTAATGACACGGCGAGGCTTCGGACGGATCATCAATATCGGCTCGCAAGCAGGCCTCGTTGCGCTGCCCGGCGAGTCCGTCTACTGCATGACCAAGGCAGCGATCACGCACCTCACCAGATGCCTGGCAGTCGAGTGGGGCCCTCACGGGATAACCGTCAACTGCGTGGCACCGACGTTCATCGAGACACCGGGCACCGAGGCTGCTTTGGGCGATCCTGCTTTTCGCGCTGACGTCATCGAGCGCATCGCGGCACTGCATCGCATCGGCAAGCCGAACGACGTCACCGGGGCTGTCGTCTTCCTCGCCTCTCCCGCCGCGTCGCTGATAACCGGTACGACGATCCCGGTCGACGGCGGATGGACGGCTCGCTGAACGCGATCGATTTGGTCAAGACAGTCCGCCCTCGGTTCGTCGAGGATGAGCCGATGACCGAGCTACCGGCAGATGTCCGCCGCGGTACCCGTTGCGGACGGACCGCGTGGTCTTCCTGATCGAGCCCGAGCACGCCCGCGCGGTCACGTTCGGATGATCCGGTGACCGGCGGGCTCGGCCCGAACGGCTCGCAACCCGCCGAGCCGGCGCTCAGCGGACTACCTCGTAAGCCAGGTGGGTGACGCCCGGCGCGTCCACCACTCGCGTGCACCGGAGGTTCGCGTCGACCCCGTCGAGCAGCCGGACGCCGCCACCGAGAAGCACCGGAACCAGATCCAGGACGAGCTCGTCGAGCAAGCCCTCGCGGAGCGCCTGCTGCACGCCGGCCGAGCCCATGATGGAGACGTCCTTGCCGCCGGCCGCGGCGCGGGCTTGCGCGACGGCGTCCGCGATACCGGTGGTGACGAACGTGTACGTCGAGCTGCCCTGCGGTACCTCGCCGGGGACGTTGTGGGTGAGGACGAACAGCGGCGCGCCGGGCAGCGGGCCGTCGCCGTTCCAGCCGTCGACGATGTCGTAGGTGCGCCTGCCCGAGATGACCGCACCGACTCGTCCGGCGAACTCGTCGAAGAACTCGGCACTTGGCCTGCTGAGCCGGAACGACGGGTACAGCCGGCTCGGGGTGTCGCCGTCGGAGTACCACTCGAACAGCCGCTCGCCGCCGATGCCGAGGGGATGCTCCCGGCTGTCGTCGGGCCCGGCGACGTAGCCGTCGAGGGAGACGGACATTCCGGAGATGATGCGTGTCATCGATTCGCCTTTCGCAGTCGGTTGCCGTTACCCCTTAGAACGCATCGCAGGCTGCAAACTCATCGGGCAAGCAGTGGCGGTCTGCGCTTCCCGCCGTAGTTACCCGATTCGCCCCCCCAGGGCTGGTCAGCACGGCCGGGTAGCAGCTGCCGCCAGCCGCGACGTCAGTCGGCGACGGCGACGAGGGCGGGCGTCTCGTCGCGGGGCAGGGCGGGGAAGCCGTGCCGGCGGCGGAGCAGCATCCAAGCCGGCCCGGCGAGGACGGCAGCGCCGATCAGCAGCACCGCCGTCAGCACGGTGCTCACACCGAGCAGCTTGAGCGCCGAGGCCAGCAGCACGAAGGCGAGCGCCCGGCGGATCAACGCGCCGGGCAGCCGGGTCGACAGCTGCGCGCCGATGTACGCGCCAGGGATCGAACCCACGAGCAGCGCGGACGTGACGCCGAGCCGGAAGTCTCCGAAGATCAGATGGCCGACGGCCGCCGACGCGACGAGCGGGACGGCCTGC
>DASXRA010000290.1:0-3458 GCA_036506855.1 Jatrophihabitantaceae bacterium | reverse complement strand
AGCGGCGGCACCTCGTCGCGCGGGACGGCCGGTCGCAGGCCGTCCTCCCCGTCGTCCGCGCGCACGACCGTGAACGGTGCCGCCGCGCTCGGTACGGGGACCGGCCGCGCGCCGTGCTCGGTGCTGGCGCTCATCTCTGCTGCTCCCGCCCTGGGCTCATCGGCGCTCCTCTCATGCAGCGGGTACCGGTACCTTGCGTTGCTTGTCCATCAGCGTGGCCATCTGCCGGCCGGCGTCGGCGATCTGGCGGTAGTCGTCGATGAGTGCCGAGTCGGTCTGCATGATCGGCCACTCCGCGCCGTTCGCGTCGATGACGTGGTCGACGACCAGGTGGTGGCTGGCGCCCTTGCGGTCGACCACGCGCCAGATCGCCGAGCCCTGGTCGAGGCCGGTGAGCATGTCGACCACCGTCGAGGTCAGGCTGAGCATCCGCCCGGCGGCCGACGCCTCGATCGCGGACTGCCGGTGCAGCACGTGCACGTCGATGTCCTTGAGCATGCCCTCGGCGATGGAGTCCAGGCGCGGGTCGCCGGTCTGCCAGTCCGACGGACGGTGCGCGATCAGCAACGGGATGCCGCCGACCAGGTCGCGGACGACCTTGATCCGGTTGGCCAGCCGGCCGACCAGCCCGTAGAAGCGCATGTACCGCCAGACCTCGTCGTAGCAGATCGTCCATACCGCGGAGTCGAACTGGACGCCGAGCTCGATCGCTGCCTGCGTGCAGGTGACGACCAGGGCGAGCGACGCGTCGTCGAGCTGCAGCCGGGACAGGTCGACGACGACGGCGGGCCGGCTGGTGTCGATGGTCGCGTCGGTGTCGACGTCGAGCACACCGGCGAACACCCCGCGGACGAGCAGCCGCATCGTCAGCGCGAGGTCGTACGTCTCGTCGACGAAGCGGTCCACGTTCGGGATGAGCTCGCGCGCCAGCACGTCGCGCGGCGGATCGAGCAGCCACGTGCAGATGTCGCCGAGGGTCGGCTGGCGCCACCGCGCCGGGTCGCCGTCGTCGTGCACGGCGTCGCGCAGCGCGAGGTCGAGCGCCGTCTTCTCCGACGGCGTCAGCTCGCGCTGCAACGCCGCCTTGGCGAGCGACGACAGGGTGGTCGCCCGGTGGTTGGCGATCGTCTCGCGCCAGAACCCCTCGTGGATCCCGTCCGGACGAGCCGGCGTCGCGAGCGGCGAGAAGCGCATCGGCGAGCCCGGGCCGAGCACGATCGGCTCACCGCCGGCGGCGCGGCACAGCCGGGAGTACTCGCCGCGGATGTCGCCGGGCATCGCCCACTTGCGCCCGAACGGCATGCCGCGCCACAGGATCGACTTTGCGCCCATCGACTTGCCCGAGCCGATCACGCCGTAGATGACCATCGCCGGGTTCGACACGATGCGTTGCTTGTAGGCGACCTGGCCGTCCCATCCCCATGCCGAGCCGGACAGCCGGTTCACGCCGTGGTACTGCCCGAAGTAGGGCAGGCCGGATCCCGCGACGAACGGGTACGTCCCGGCGAGTTGGTCGGTCGTCTCGTCCAGGGGTGGACGCTTCTCCCTCAGCCACACGGTCCCGCCGGCAGGTCCGGGCGGCCCGTAGCCGAGGAACCGGGTGCCCTTGGTCAGCTCGGCGAGATTACGAACGGACTCGCGGCGCAGCTGTCGCTGGTTGCGGCGCAGAGTGCGGTCGTCGTCCGACGCCCAGTCCGGGTGGGCGCCCGGCTCGTCGCTGTCGCGGCGATGCCGGTGCTCGCGATGTTCGCTCACAGCGCCCCGTCCCGTTCTCCGATCGCGCAACGTTTGGCCGTCTCAGGCTGCCAAATGTTGCGCGATCCGAACGTAGTCACAGCGACCTCGCCATGGGGACGGCGGCCACCGCGAAGGCCTGGTCGTGCGCGTTGTACATCGGCTGCAGCTCGAGCTGCGACTGCTGGGCCAGGCTCATCACGTCGTGCTCGGCGGCGTCGAGCTCGTCCGGATCGGTGGCGGTCACGACCACGAAAGCGCGCACCGACAGCATGCCCTCGCCGTTGAGCAGGGCCTCCTCGCGGCGATCGAGGTGCGTCTTGGTCATCGCCGAACGCTTCTTGCGGCGCAGCCGCAGCCAGCGGCGCAGCCCCTCCTCGCCCTCGTTGCGGTCGGCCTTCTTGTCCAGCCGGCGAGCGGACAGCCGCACCGACCGCGGCTCGAACGTGATCGAGATGGCCCGCCGGTACCGGCAGAACAGCAGCAGCGGGGTGAGGAACGCCGACGGCGCTGCCTTACGCGGCCACTCGGCGACCCAGAACCCGCGATGCCAGCCGGAGTCCGTCCGGTAGGCCGACCACAGCGACTTGGCGTGCGCCGGGCCGGCCTGTCGCGGGTCGACGCCGGACGCCAGCCCGGGTGATCCGCCCGGGACGTCCGACTCGGCGCCGCCACGCTGGTCGACCAGCGGCGTCACGGCGGGGTCGAACGCCGTCCGCAGGATGTAGGCGAGCTGCCGCGGCGGGGCGTACCCGTGCACCCGCACGCCCGCCGAGACGAGGTCGGCCGACAGCCGGCGGATCTCGCGGTCGACCACGGCGGCAGCGCCGCGATCGCCGCCGCCGGCCCGGGCGATGTCGCGTGCTGCTGACTTGGCGTCAAGGCAGACCGCGACGTACGTCTCGTGCCGCTGGCCCACCGGACCCGCTGCCGCGATCACCGCCTCGTAGGAGTCGATCGCCGCCTGCGGCGGGTGCGCCTCGTCCGGACGAATCAGGTGCGACGCCCGCGAGGTGTAGTCGCGATGCAGCGTGTCGCCCGTGTCGGGCACCGTCCGTTCCAGGATCTGCAGCCGCTTGAGGTGGCGCGCCGAGTCGCACAGGGCGGCGAGCATCCGCCCGTACGCACTCTCGCGCCGTTCCTGCTCCTCGGTCTCGAGCAGGTGGAACGAGCTGCCTTCGAGGATCAGCACGGCCGTGTACGTGTGCTCGCGGTGGTCGTGCCACAGCCCGATCGGCGGGGACGACGGCCCGGTCGCCAACTCCAGCCAGCGCGTCGCGCCGAGCAGGCCGGGCAGTCGCGCGGCGGGTACTTCCCATTCGTCGTTGCGCATCCGGAACAGGCCTCCTCGGTAGGTGATCTGCCCGGTCCAGCGCTGCAGCCGGGCAGAGACGAACAGGCGCGTCCAGTGGATGGGCGGCAGTCCGAGATAGACGGGCATCCAGCCGAAGGCCAGCAGCAACGCCATGATCGCGATCACGATCACCCGCGCCGCGAGGGCGAGGCCCGGCGTCAGGATGGTCAGGAACATGCCGAGGATGGCCGCGATGAGCAGCAACTGGCCGCCGGACTGCCCGAGGATCAGGCCGCCCGCCTCGCGCGGCCCGAACGTGTAGTGCTTGGCCGGGGGCGACGGCTGTGCAGTCTGTGCGGTCATGAGACGAGGCCCTCCATGAGCATCGCAGCGAGTACCGCAGCGAGCGCTAGCGAGCGAGGAACGCAGC
>DASXRA010000289.1:0-8353 GCA_036506855.1 Jatrophihabitantaceae bacterium | reverse complement strand
CGTACTTCGACAGAGCGGCGATCTGCTCGTCCTGGGTAAGCGGTGCGGTCGTTGTCACTATGCGGTCCTCCCTGATCGGGACGCTGTTGGCTTGTTCGGTGGAACGGGGACGTGCGTGGTGCAGACACCGTCGCCGTGCGCGATGGTGGCAAGTCGCTGGACGTACGTGCCGAGCACCCGTTCGAGGGCGCGCGTCTCGGCCTCGCACAACTCAGGGAACTCCGCGGCCACGTGGGCAACCGGGCAGTGGTGCTGGCACACCTGGACGCCTGCGCCAGCGGGCTCGGTCGTCGCAGCGTATCCCTGCTCGGTCAGCGCCGTGGCCAGGCCCTCCGCGCGCTCGGCGAGCGTCACGCCCGATACCGCCGGACCGATCGCCTCTTCGAGCGACGCCGCGCGGCGGGTGGCAAAGGCGGCCACCGCGTCCTCGCCGCCGCTGTCGCGCAGGTAGCGCAGCGCTGATGTGGCGAGATCGTCGTAGGCGTGCGGGAAGGCGGCGCGGCCGGCGTCGGTCAGGGCATACGTGCGTGCCGGGCGGCCGCGTCCGCGGTGCAGGGCCCGGCGTGGCTCGTGCTCGACGAGCACGCCTTCGGCAACGAGCGCATCGAGGTGGCGGCGGATCGCGGCGGCGGACAGGCCGAGTTGCCCGGCGAGCACGGCTGCGGTCTGCGGACCCCGCTGCTGCACGAGGCGAGCGACCGCGTCGCGAGTGCGGCATTCGCCGACCTCGTCGGGCCGCAAGCTGAGCTCGGCCTCGAATTTCACAACACGAGTATGACGTATTTCGCGGACGAGCGCAGGACCGCCCCCGGCGAGTGGCGCGTTTCACGCTATATCCCGCCCGCGGGTCCAACTCGCCCGGGTCGGCGGGGACGGGACGACCGGTAGGTTTTCGCTGTGCTGTATCGCGTCCTCGAGCTCACCGTGGCTCCCGCGCTGCGGGTGGTACATCGGCCGAAGGTCAGCGGTCTGCACCATGTGCCCCGTACCGGTCCGGTGATCGTTGCCGGCAACCACATCTCCTTCGCCGATGAGATCTTCACCCCGTTGGCTGCCCGCCGGCAGGTCATCTACTTCGCGAAGGCCGAGTACTTCAACTCCCCCGGGCTGCGCGGTCGCGCGATGGGCGCGCTGTTCCGCGGCCTCGGCCAGCTGCCGGTGGATCGCGGCGACACGCGCTCGGCAGCCGCGTCGCTGGACGTCGGAGTGCAGGTGCTGCGCGCCGGGCAGGCCCTCGGCATCTACCCGGAGGGCACGCGTTCGCCGGACGGGCGGCTGTACAAGTTCCGCACCGGCGTCGCCCGCCTGGCGCTGCGCTCGGGCGTCCCGGTAGTGCCGGTAGGTCTGGTCGGGACGCGCGACGTGCAGACGCCCGGCGACAAGCGGTGGCACCTCGCGTCCGTCGAGGTCAACTTCGGCGCGCCACTCGACTTCTCCGGACGCGAGGCCGAGGAGCGCAGTGCACGCGGGCTGCGCGCGATCACCGAGCAGATTCGCGAGGCCGTCCAAGCGCTGAGCCGGCAGGAGTATGTCGACACCTACGCGGGCAGCTCGACCGTGGACGTATAGCGCCCGTCGGGCCGGTAGTGGGCCGTTCCTAGACTGACGCCGTGAACGACGCCGCCGGCCCTGCAGTGCAGGTGACCGGATTGGTCAAGCGTTACGGCGAGCGGCGGGCCGTCGACGGCTTGTCGCTGACCGTCGCGCGGGGGGAGATCGTCGCGTTGCTCGGGCCGAACGGCGCCGGCAAGACGACCACGATCGAGATCTGCGAGGGGTTCCGGCGCCCCGACGCCGGCCAGGTCCGGGTGCTCGGCCTCGATCCGCTCCGCGACGGCGCGGCGCTCAAGCCGCGCGTCGGCGTCATGCTGCAGGACGGCGTCGGCGCCTACACCGGAGCGCGCGCCGGCGAGCTGGTCCGGCTGTTCGCCTCGTATGCCCGGCAACCGCAAGACTCGGCCGCGCTGCTCGACCGCGTCGGGCTGGCCGATGTCGCCGCGACACCCGTCCGGCGACTGTCCGGCGGGCAGAAGCAGCGCCTGTCGCTGGCGCTGGCTCTCGTCGGCCGGCCCGAGCTGGTGTTCCTGGACGAGCCGACCGCCGGCATGGACCCGCAGGCCCGCCGCGGCACCTGGGAGCTCGTCGCGCAGCTGCGTGCCGACGGGGTCAGCGTCGTGCTGACGACGCATTTCCTCGACGAGGCCGAGCACCTGGCCGACACGGTCGTCGTGATCGACTCGGGGCGGCTCGTCGCGTCCGGCAGTCCGGCCGAGCTCGCGCGATCGGGCGCGGAGGGACAGATCCGGTTCCGCGCGGTCAGCGGGTTGCGGTTGTCGTCCCTCGTCGAGGCGATGCCGCTCGGCACGCACGCGCTCGAAGAGTCACCGGGCCGGTACCTGGTGGTCGGCGAGGTCAGCCCGCAGCTGCTGGCCTCGTTGACGGCATGGTGTGCGGCGCAGGGCGTCCTGGCCGAACAGCTCTCGGTCGAACGGCGGAGCCTCGAGGATGTCTTCCTGGAGCTCACCGGACGGGAGCTGCGCGCATGACCGCCACGCTGAGCTACGTGCCGGCGCCCGGTGCTGCACCGCGCGCGCGGATGCTGGCCGCGCAGACCCGCATGGAGCTCACGCTGCTGCTGCGCAACGGCGAGCAGGTCGGCCTGACGCTGGTCGTCCCGTTACTGCTCGGGTTCTTCTTCAACTTGCCGCTGCTGTACTCGCTGGGCGGGCGACGCATCGACTTCGTCGTGCCGAGCATCCTCGCGCTGTCGGTCATGAGCGCGGCCTTCACCGGCCTGGCCATCGGCACCGGCTTCGAGCGCCGGTACGCCGTGCTCAAGCGCCTCGGCGCGACCGCCCTGCCGCGCGCGACCCTGCTGCTCGGCAAGACGTTCGCCGTGCTGCTGCTCGAAGTCCTGCAGGCCGGCCTCGTGTGCGCCCTCGGCTTCGCGCTGGGCTGGCACCCCCACGGCGACCCGCTCTGGCCGCTGCTGCTCATTGCCTTGGGCACTGTCGCCTTCGGCGGGCTGGGGCTGCTCGTCGCCGGGACGCTGCGCGCCGAGGTCACGCTGGCCGCCGCCAACCTCATCTGGATGATCCTGCTGTTCTGCGGCGGGATCGCGATCCCGCTGTCGAAGTTCCCGTCAGGCGCGGCCGACGCGCTGCGCGTCCTGCCGTCCGCGTCGCTCTCCGACGGGCTGCACAGCGTCCTGCAGGACGGCGGCGGCTTCCCGGTGCGCCCGTTCGTCACGTTGCTGATCTGGGCCGCGGTGGCGTTGCCGGCTGCCGCGCGGTGGTTCCGGTGGGAGTGAGCTCGGTGGTCCCGGCGGGACTGCGACAGCGCGTCCTCGCGTGGTTCGCGTCGCCGCGCGTACTGCGTGAGCTGGCGCTGGCGTCGGTCGTGGCCAACGTGGTGATCGTGGTGACCGGCGGGGCGGTGCGGCTCACCGGCTCGGGGCTGGGCTGCCCGACCTGGCCGCAGTGCACCGGCTCGTCGCTCAGCCCGACGAAGGCCAACTCGTTCCATGGCGTCATCGAGTTCACCAACCGCCAGCTGACGTTCGTGCTCGGCGCGATCGCCGTGGCGACGCTGTTCGCGGCGTACCGGCAGCGTCGCGAGCTGCCCCTGGCGGCGCTGGCTTTCGCGGGCATCCCGGCCCAGGCGGTGCTCGGCGGCATAACCGTCCTGACCGACCTGAACCCGTGGACGGTCGCAGCCCACTTCCTGCTCTCGATGTCGATCATCGCGGTGACGACGCTGCTGTGGTGGCGGCTGCGGATGCCGCGAGGTGCGGGATTCGCGCCCGCCGTCCTGCTGGCGCGGCTGATCGTCGTCACGGCGGCAGTCGTGCTCGCGGCGGGCACCGTCGTCACCGGCAGTGGCCCGCACGCGGGCGACAAGGGGGCCACCCACCGCATCGCGCTCGACCCGGGCGGCGTGGCGCAACTGCACGCCGACGCGGTGATGGTGCTCGTCGCGCTCACCGTCGGGCTGGTGATCCTGTTGCGGGCGACCGGGGCCAGCGAGGCAATGCAGCGTGTCGCCTGGTGGCTGTTCGGCGTCGAGTTAGGCCAGGGCGTGATCGGGTACGTCCAGTACTTCACGCACGTGCCGTCCGGGCTGGTGGCGGTGCACATGCTCGGGGCCTGCCTGGTCTGGATCTTCGCGCTGCGCGTCCTGCTGACTGTCCAGCCCGCTACAAGAACTGGCTGATGCCGTAGATCAGTACGCCGACGAGCGCGCCGACCACGGTGCCGTTGATCCGGATGAACTGCAGGTCGCGGCCCACCTGCAGTTCGAGGCGGCGGCTGGTGTCCTCGGCGTCCCAGCGCGCCACCGTCGTCGAGATGACCGCGGCGATGTCGTCGGCATAGCGGGCCGACACGTGGCCGACCATGCGCTGGAGCAGCGCCTCGACCTTGGCGCGCAGCGTCGGGTCGTCACGCAGCGAGGTGCCCAGCTGGACCGTGAGCGACGCGACGGTGCGGCGCAGCTCGGAGCCCGGGTCGGCCGCCCCTGCGAGGACGGCCCCCTTGAGGTGCGTCCACAGCGTCGACAACCAGGCACGGACCTCGGGGTGGTCGAGCAGCTGCAGCTTGGCCGCGTCGATGCTCGCCGCCTTGGCCGGATCGCTGCGCAGCGCGCCGGCGTAGTCGCGCAGCCGCTGGTCGAACTGCCGACGCAGGTCGTGGCCGTCGTCGGCCATGACGTCGGCGAGGAAGGACTGCAGGCCGGTGAACAGCCGGTTGAACACGCGATCGTCGACCCACTCCGGAACCCACTCGGGAGACTCCTCGGCGAGCCGATTGCGAAAGATCGGGCGGTTGTCGTCGAGAAAGCGCATCAGCCCGCGCAGCCCGGCCGTCAACGCCACCTGGTGCTGGCCGGACTCGCACACGGCGCCCAGCATGCGGGACAGCAGCGGAGCGACGTCGGCTTCGCGCAACCGCTTGTCGGCGTAGGCGGCCACCGCCGCGCGGATCTCGTCGTCGCGCACGAACGACGACATTCCCGCGAGCGCCGCCGCGATCTCGTCCGCGACGAGCGCGGCGTTGGCCGGTGTGGCGAGCCATTCCCCGGTGCGGCGCGGGATCTCGGCCTGGGCGACGTGCTCGCCGACCACCGAACCGGTCAGGAAATGCTGCTGCACGAACTCGCCGAGCCCAGCGCCGATCTGATCCTTCTTGCGCTGGATGATCGCCGTGTGCGGGATCGGTATCCCCAACGGATGCCGGAATAGGGCAGTCACCGCGAACCAGTCGGCCAACCCACCGACCATCGACGCCTCGGCCGCGGCCTGTATCCAGCCCCACGCGCCGTGCCCGTCGCCGACCGTCACGCACACGACGAAGACGGCAGCGGCCGCGACGAGCAGGCCGGTCGCGCCGATCTTCATCCGGCGCAGCGCGTGCCGGCGCTGCGGCGAAGGCATCGGCAGGGTCATCGGCGATCAGGCCAGCCGGTTCGCTACCGCCGCCGCGAGATGCCCGGCAGCCGACGCATCGTGCTCGAGGAACAGGGACGGCTCGGTCAGCTCCAGCTCGATCACGACGGGTCCGTCCGGCGTGGGCAGGACGTCGATCCGGGCGTACAGCAGGTCGCCGCCGAAGTGGTCGCGGATCAGGTCGAGCACCTGCTCGCCGAGCCGCAGCTCGGCCGCGTCCGGCTCTCGGGGGGTGATCCGCTCGATCAGTGACAGCGACGTCGACAGTCCCGATGTCAGCCCGTATGCGGCGCTCTGTGGCAGCATCGCGCCTTTGCCGACGGCATGGCTGAGCTTCCCGTCGACGTAAACCAGCGCGGTCTCGCCCGCGGTGTCGACGCCGGCCAGGTACGGCTGCACCATCACGGTGCGCCCGGCGTCGTGCAGCATTCCAGCGTGGGCACGGGCGGCGTCGAGCTGTCCGGTCAGCGCCGCGTCGAAGCGTCCCGCGCCGTTGGAGCTCGCGCCGACTGACGGCTTGACGACGAACTCGCCACCGGGCAACTCGACGATCTGGCCGGGTTGGATCCACGCAGTCGGGACGATCTCGATGCCGGCGTCTCCGACGTCGCGCAGGTAGGTCTTGTCGGTGTTCCACGCGATGACCTCGGCGGGATTGGCCAGCCGAGGGACGCGGCGCGTCCAGTCGATGAAGGCGCCGCGATCGACGGTGTAGTCCCAGGTCGAGCGGACGATCACCAGGTCGAATCGCGACCAGTCCGTGTCCGGGTCGTTCCAAACCCGCCAGCTCGCCTCGATCCCTTCGGCTTGAAGGGCCGCATCGAGCAACCGCGAGTCGTCGTCGCCGGATGGCAGCTGGCTGCAGGTCGCGAGCGCGACGGATCCGGTCACGCCTCGATCCTACGAATCGCACGGCTCGGCATTGGACGGGCGATCACACGAGATGGCAACATCGCTGACTGTCGCGAGGGGAGCGTCGTGCTATGACCATGCCCGGGTGGTATCCGGACCCGCAGGATCCATCCTGGCTGCAGTACTTCGACGGCCAGCGCTGGACGGGCGACCGGCAGCCGGCGAGCGTCGTCATCCCGGCCGTGCGCGTCGAGCCCGGCGTCTCGGAGCTGACGGTGCCGCGCCACGCCTCGCCGGACGTCGCGCCGTTCTCGCCCGGGATCCACCCGCCGTCCTACCCCACGCGGATCGAGCCGCCGTCCTACCCGGCCGCCCCACAGCAGGTGGCCTACCAACCGGTCGCGGCGCACGTCCCGGCGATGCACGAGTACGCCCCGCAGCCGCCTGCATGGACGCCGCCCGAGGCGCCCGAATGGACGCCCACCCCCCGCCGCCGACGCCGACGTGTGCGTCTCGTGCTCGGCCTGTGCCTCGTGCTCGCAGCCGGACTGATCACCGGAGGCTGGTTCCTGGCGCACCGCAGCGACTCGGCGGCGTTCACGTTCGCCGGGCAGACCGTGCACGAGCCTGACTCCACGCTGGGTAAGGCCGAGCAGGCCGTCAACGCCATCGTGGCGCAGCGGCACGGCGCCAAGAACTCCACCACCAGGTGCTATTTCGAGCTGCCCGCCAACCCGCCGAAAGGCGCGCGGAAGACCGACATCGGCAGCGCCCTCCAGTGCGGGCCCGTCCTCTTCGTCGACGGCGACGCGCGAAAGGCCTACCTGACCTTTCCGCTGAGCAGCTCCCCTGCCGAGCACGGCGCTGTGGATCTCGCCCCCGCGTCGGAGCCGGTGAGCGGCGACCCGTCGGCACCTCCGCCGGACCTCGTGCTCAGCCGGCCGGACGGGCAGACCGCGCCCCCCGACGGCGGCCTGCAGGTCCCGCCACCGCCGCCCGCGGAAACGTCCACGCTGGTCGCCGCCTCGGTCACCGAGCCGTTGCCCGCCGCTCCGCACGACGCCGTCATGGCCTCGCTGCGCGGAGGCGTCCGGGTCACGAAGGTCGGCGTGGTCGACCGGTATGGCAGCGGTGACGAGGCCCGCAGCGCGCCTGCGGGCGAGCGCCTGGTCGCATTCAGCTACGTCCCGGTGGCCGGCCAGATCGGCAACGTCAGCCCCACGAGCCGCGAGCTCGGCCTGTCCATCAACCACGGCGCGGTCCGGCCGCTGCCGCACTTGGCGGACGGGCAGGTGGACGTCGTCGCGGTTCCGGCCGGTGGCGCCGACCTCGTCCTGAACCAAGACGGCATCCGGCAGACCATCGCCCTGCCGAGCGGCAAGCCGGGCCCGGCCAACCTCGCTGTGCTGCGCCGCGACCACATCGACGCCATGCTGAAGATCAACAAACCGCTGACGATCAAGTTCACGATCAATGGCACGTCTGCGGACCTGTCCGGCCGGGTCACCGCGACGCATGCGCTCATCGGCTACTGGACCGACGACGGCAAGCATCACGCCAGCAGTGGCAGCAAGGCGCTGCTGTGGATGGACTTCCGCTTCAAGATCCCCAAGCAGGCCGACCAGACGGGGATCGACGCGCCGCTGTTGAAGCTCACGCCGGCCGGCGGCAAGCCGATACCGGCGAAGGATCTCGCGCCCGGCGACACGGTGTTCACCGTCTTCGAGGTGCCCGCGACGTTCACCGTCGGCACGATCACGATCAGCGGCAGTGAACCGGGCAAGACGGCGATCCGCGTCGTGACGCCAGTGACGTTCAAGGTGACCATCCCGCGCTGATCGTCGCGGGGCTCTCGCGACTGCCGTCCGTTCTCCTGCTCCTCCCGAAGCGCTCCTCGCCGCTGCCCGTCTTTGATCATGTCGCGGTTGCCTGCGCCGCAGACGCCTGTCGCGCGATCAGACGCGACATGATCATCGAGGTGGCCCGTGACTCGCCGACAACAGACCGCAGATGCCGCCGACCAGTCGACTGCCGACGACGTTCAGCGGATGAACGTGT
>DASXRA010000288.1:0-7016 GCA_036506855.1 Jatrophihabitantaceae bacterium | reverse complement strand
TCCGGGATGGTCGCTGCCTGGATCGGGAACGGCGTCTCGATTCCGGCGCGGCCCAGGGCGCTAACGAGGCTGGGCGCGAGGCCCAGGTCGGCGAATCCGGGGAGGTTGTCCGTGGGGACGATGCTTACGGGCAGGTCGTGCCAAATGGATCGGGAAGCGGTCGAACGGGACGCGGTCGAACGGGACGCGGTCGAGCGCGGACGGCTCGAACCGGTATTTGTACGGCGGCGCGGCAGAGCAGCGCTGGCTTGCCTGGACATGGTGAATTCCTTCGGGACACGGCACGTCCCGGCAATCCACGATCAGATCCTGGTACGAGCCCGACGTGACTTCGCACGTCGTTGCGGTTGGCGCGAAATCCGCGCCGCTGCGGGCGGTTGGCCCGGCAACTTGATCCAGTCTACCTGCTCGCGGGCCCGGGCCGGACCAGCCGAGGCCGCGCCCGGCGGATCGCGCCACGCAGGCACCACCCCCACACGCCGATCAGGGTCGTCGCGCCGGCCACGCCGAGGGCAGCGGCCGTCGGGTCCCAGTGGGCGGGCAGCGGGATCACGTCGCTCGTGTCGGCGTTGTAGACCACCCGGTGCCGCGTACCGAGCTTCCACCGGTAGATGCCCAGCAGGTCGCGCGCGACGACCCGTTTGTCGTCGCTCGTGAACGTCCCGCCGGTGATGCACAGACGCTGCTGGCAGGTGTGCGTCGTGACCAGGAAGTTGCCGCGCACGCCGGACGGGACGTGGTTGATGTGGCTCACCAGGCGATCGACGCCGAGGCCGATCGCCACCAGGCAGATGATCGGCAGGACAGCCCAGAACAGCACGGCGGCCAGCGTCGCGCGCCATCCGCCGAATCGCCGCGGGCGCCGGCCCAGGGACGCGGCGGGCGGGGCGGCTGCGGTCACGCCGCAATCATCGCAGCCACGCCGTCGGCGCCTCGCCGGTGACCGGAGTCAGCTTCGCGCGCGTCAGTGCTGTGCGTCGAGCAGGGCAACTGCGAGGGCACGCACGCCGTCCTTGATCCGTTTCGCCGGTACGCCGGAGCGGCGCAGCGCGTAATACAGATCAGCAGCGAGCGGGGCGAGCAGCGCGTGCGCCTGGTACTCGGCGTCGACCTGCGGCGCGGCTTGCTCGAGCAGCACCGTCACGTGCCGGTGCCAGAAGTGGTAGACGCCCACCCGGTAGCGCGCGCCCGCCACGGCAGTCTCGCTTTCGAGCACCACGTCGCCGTGTGCCTCGAGGAAGTCCGCGTACGCGGAAAGGAACGCCAGCAGCCGATTGCGCGGCGAGGCGGACGGGCCGAGCGGCGCGGGCCCGTGGAGGATCCGTTCCTGCAGCTCGCGTTCGCGCTCGTCGAGCAGCGCGACGGCGAGGCCGGCCCGGTCGCCGAAGCGCCGGAACAGCGTCCCCTTGCCGACCCCGGCGGCCTTCGCGACCGCGTCCATCGACACGTTCGCGATGCCGTTCGCGGCAAACAGCCGCTCGGCGGCGTCGAGGATCTTCAGCCGGTTGCGCTGCGCGTCGGCTCGCTCGGCAGCGGGCTCGCCGAGAAGCGGCAGCGCATCCGAGAGCGTGAACGCTGTTGACGAACCGGACCGCGGTCCGGTAGCTTTCTTCACGTACCGGACTGTAGTCCGGTTGACCGGTAACCACCAGCTCAAGGACCGTCAATGACAAACACCGTTCGGGTCGCGATCGCGTACCACTCCGGATTCGGCCACACGGCGCGGCAGGCGCAGGCCGTCGCCCACGGCGCGCGCGAGGTGCCCGACACCGCCGTCGACCTGCTGCCGCTCGACGAGCTCACCGAGGAACTCTGGCGGACGCTTCGCGCCGCTGACGCCATCATCTTCGGCGCACCCACCTACATGGGCAGCCCGAGCGCGGTGTTCAAAGCCTTCGCCGAGGCGAGCGCCGAGCCGTGGGCCGACAACCTCGCGTGGCGCGACAAGATCGCCGCGGGCTTCACGAACTCCAAGGCGATGTCCGGGGACAAGCTCAACAGCCTCGTCGACTTCGTGATCCTGGCCGCGCAGCACGGCATGATCTGGGTCGGCCTGGACGACTACCCCGGCTGGTCGCACAGCAAAGCCAGCATCGAGGACGTGAACCGGCTCGGCAGTTGGCTCGGCGCCATGGCGCAGTCCGACTCCGACCAGCCCGCCGACGTCGTCCCGCCAGCCACCGACCTGCGCACCGCAGCCTCGCTCGGCCGCCGGGTCGCGACCATCGCGTTGCGGCACGTGCGGGGAGCAGACGTCGACGCGGACGAGCTCGCGGCGACGCATTGACATGGCCTGGCTGCTGCTCTTCGTCGCGTCCGCATTCGAAGTCGCGTTCGCGCTGAGCATCAAGCCGGCCGACGGCTTCAGCCGCCTGTGGCCGAGCCTCGCGGTCGTCGCGTTCGCGGCGATCTCGGTCGTGCTGCTCTCCAAGACACTCAACCGGCTGCCGCTCGGCACCGCCTACGCCGCCTGGACCGGCCTCGGTTCGGTGGGAACCGTCCTGGCCGGCATCGTGCTGTTCGGCGAGCCGGTGACTGCGACGCGGATCGCCTGCCTGGCACTGATCATCGCCGGCGTGGCCGGCCTGCGTCTGCTCGGTGCCGGCTGAGTCAGGCGATACTGCGCCCGCGTTGCTCGACGCCTGGTCCGCCGTACGGGTAGTCGGCCGCGGCCGGATCGCTCGCCGCGTCCAGGCGCTCGGTCTCGCCTGCGTCGAGGTGCAGTTCGGCTGCGCCGAGGTTGTCGTCCAGCTGCTCGAGAGTTCGCGCGCCGAGGATCACCGACGTGACGGTCGGACGATCGACCAGCCAGGCAAGGGCAATCTGCGCCATCGACACGCCATGCTCGGCGCTGACCGCCCGGACGGCGTCGACGACGTCCCACGTGCGCTCGACCCGGCTGCGGCGGTCGTACGCCTCGACGCCGCGGTCGGGGTTCTCGCCCAGGCGGGTCGCGCCGGAGGGGCGCTGCTCGCGGCGGTACTTGCCGGTCAGCCAGCCGCCGCCGAGCGGTGACCACGGCAGCAGGCCGAGGCCCGCGGACTGCGCCGCCGGGACGATCTCCCACTCGATCTCGCGCACCAGCATGTTGTACTGCGGCTGCAGGGTGACCGGCCGGGACAGCCCGCGGAACTCGGCAATGTCGACGGCCTTCTGCAACTGCCAGCCGGTGAAGTTCGACAGGCCGACGTAGCGCACTTTGCCAGCGCGCACCGCGTCGTCGAGGAACCGCAGCGTCTCGTCCAGCGGCGTCAACGGGTCGAATGCGTGGATCTGATACAGGTCGATTTCATCGACGCCCAGCCGGCGCAGCGACGCGTCGAGCGCCGCGCCGAGGTGGCGACGCGACAGGCCGAGGTCGTTCGGGCCGCGACCCATCGCGAAACGGCCTTTCGTGGCAAGGACAATCTCGTCGCGAGCGCCCGTCCGGCTGGCCAGCCAGCGCCCGATGATCTGTTCGCTCACGCCCGCGCTGTACACGTCCGCGGTGTCGATCAGGTTTCCGCCCGCGTCGAGGTACTGGTCGAGCTGCGCATGCGCTCCGACCTCGTCGGTCTCGGTGCCGAACGTCATCGTGCCCAACGCGAGCGTCGACACGACGGCGCCGCTCGATCCGAGCATGCGGTATTCCATGCGATCTCCTCTTCGATCAGCGGCTCGGCCGGACGGGGCCCTCACCGGCGCCGCTGGTCGCGATCGCGGCGGCGACCTCGTCCAGATCCTGGCCGGTCAGGGACAACTGCGCTGCAGGCAGCCAACCGTCCACCTGCGCGGGGCTGCGCGCGCCGACGATAGCGCCCGTGACTCCCTTGAACGCCAGCGTCCAGGCCACGGCGGCAGCGGGTTGCCCGACGCCGTGGCGCCGTGCGACTGCGTCCAGCGCCTCGGCCACGGCGAGGTTCGCGCCCAGGTTCGTGGTGAAGTCAGGGCTGCGGCGACGCCAGTCGTCGGCCGGCAGCGCCGCGACGCGCTCGGCTGAGAACGCGCCGGTGAGCAGGCCCGACGCCATCGGGCTGTACGCGATGACGCCGGTCTCGTGCAGCGTCGTCCACGGCAGCAGGTCGCGGGCAGCGTCGCGGTGGATCGCGGAGAATGCCGGTTGCAGCGTGTCGACGTGGCCGATCGCCTCGGCGCGTTCGAGCTGGCCGACGTCGTGGTTGGACAGCCCGATCGCGCGGACCTTGCCCGCAGCCTTCAGCTCCACGAACGTCCGCCAGTAGTCCTCGAGCTTCGTGCCGTCCTCGGCCGGCCGGTGCATTTGATACAGGTCGATCCGCTCGACGCCCAGGCGACGAAGCGACGCGTCCACCTCGCTGCGCAGCGACTCGGGTGCGCCCACCCGTCGCGCCACCGCGCGGCGGTCGTTCTCGTCCCAGACCAGGCCGCCCTTCGTGAACACGTAGGGACGGTCCGCTGCCGGGATGTCGCGCAGCGCGCGGCCGACGACCTCCTCAGAATGGCCCAGCCCGTACACCGCGGCGGTGTCGATCCAGTTGAAGCCTGACTCGACGGCGTGCCGGATCGCGGCGATCGCCACGTCGTCGTCCTGCGGGCCCCAGCTGAAGGCCCAGTCGCCCCCGCCCAGCGCCCACGCGCCGAAGCCGACGCGGGTGATCGCCATGCCGGTACGTCCGAGCGGTGCGGTCGCCGTCATTGTCGCTCCTCAGGACGCTAGGGAGTGCAGGCGACATTCGACAGACCGGCCTGCACCGCGCTGATCGTGTTGTTGCATCGCACCACGTCGTGCGGCCTGGTCGCCAGGTTGCCGCCGGAGCTTCCGCGCTACCTACCGTCCTGTCGACCAGTACTGGTTGAGCCGGGCGACTGCCTCCTCCTTCGTCATGGCCGCCACCTCGTGCTCGGCGAGCCCCACCCGTCGAGTCAGCAGCGCGACCAGCTCCGCAGGCAATGCCTCGGCCGGCGCATGCCGAGCGCCTCGCGAGGGCCGCTTGGCGTCTCGCACGCAGGCCCAGAAGGTCGCGTCGTCGACATCGAGCTGGTCGCGCAGGACGTGTGCCCAGATCCCCGGCCCGTATGCGACGCGACTCGGGGGGTGCGAGATGCGTGTGCGCAGTATTCGACCGTCAGGTAACGCCAACTCGTAGGTGATGTGGTGCGAGCCTGTCTTTCCCTGAGCGTCGCGTACCCGCGTCCATCCCTCGACGCGGCAGAACTTCTCATGGTCAGCACGCGTCGGCGCGGGCCATTTCACTGAGGTGCGAGTTCCCGGTCTCCGGCAAGCCAGGCCGACAGTTCGTCGTCGGTGGAGAGGGCGACCAACTGCACCAGGCCCCAGTTGTCGGCGTGATTGGGTGCGCCGGACAGGTGGTCGATCCAGTCCTCGGCGTACTCGCGCAGCGCGCCGACTGCCTCAGCGATTGCGTCCTCGAAGGTGGCGCCGTCCGCGGCGACCGGCACTCCGGGAATGAACACCGACCAGCCGTCCCCTTCGGCCACAGCTTCGGCGCGCGGTCCCAGCGCGACGAGGAAGCGCCGCAGGCGGACGACGTCGACCAGCGCGATGCGCTGGCTGTCGCGGCGCAGTGATGCCGGCGCCCCCCCAGCGGCGGCGTCGAGCAAGTCCTTGAGGTGCGCCCGCGCATCGGCAACGCTCTCGTACTGCACGGTCTTCATCGATCGCTCCGTCGTCGGGTACCGCCATCATAGGACGTCATGTACATGATGTACAGGCGGGGCGGTCTCGGCCACGGCCAGCGCGACGATGCGCGTCAATCAGACATTGAACCGGAACTCGACGACGTCGCCGTCTGCCATGACGTAGTCCTTGCCCTCGATGCGTACCTTGCCGCGGGCCTTCGCCTCGGCCATCGACCCGGCGTCGACGAGGTCGGCGTAGGACACGATCTCGGCCTTGATGAAGCCGCGCTCGAAATCGGTGTGGATAACGCCCGCGGCTTGCGGAGCGGTGGCGCCGCGCTTGATCGTCCAGGCCCGCGACTCCTTGGGGCCGGCGGTCAGGAACGTTCGCAGGCCGAGCGTCGCGAAGCCGACTCTGGCCAGGACGTCGAGGCCGGACTCCTGCTGGCCCATCGACTGCAGCAGTTCGAGGGCTTCGTCGTCGGGCAGCTCGATCAGCTCGGACTCGGTCTTGGCGTCCAGGAAGATCGCCTCGGCCGGTGCGACCAGCGCACGCTGCTCGTCGGTGAACGCCTGGTTGGTGATCTCGTCCGGGTCGACGTTGAAGACGTAGAGGAACGGCTTGGCTGTCATCAGGTGCAGCTCACGAAGCGGCTCGGGGTCGAGCCCGGCGCCGAACACCGTCCGTCCCGCCTGCAGGGTCTGCTCCGCAGCCTCGACCGCTGCCACGACGGCGGCCTTCTCCTTCTGCAACCGGGCTTCCTTCTGCAGGCGGGGCAGCGCCTTCTCGATGGTCTGCAGATCGGCGAGGATCATTTCGGTCTCGATGACCTCAATATCATCGCGGGGGGAGACCTTGCCGTCGACGTGCACCACGTCCGGATCCTCGAACGCGCGGATGACCTGGCAGATCGCGTCGGCCTCGCGGATGTTCGCGAGGAACTTGTTGCCGAGGCCGGCTCCCTCGCTGGCTCCCTTGACGATGCCTGCGATGTCGACGAACGACACTGTCGACGGGACGATCTTGGCTGAGTCGAAGATCTTGGCGAGGACGCCCAGGCGAGGATCGGGCACGCCGACAACACCGATATTCGGCTCGATCGTCGCGAACGGGTAGTTGGCCGCGAGCACCTCGTTCTTCGTCAAGGCATTGAACACGGTGGATTTGCCGACGTTGGGCAGGCCGACGATGCCGATCGTTAGTGCCACGGGCCGCCAGTCTACGGACGTTGGCGCACGCGCCGGACCGAGTGAGGCCGGGCCGCTCGGCGAGCATCGCTCCCCCGCTGAAATAACCCCGGATCGGCGAGCGAACTCGGGATTTCAGCGCGGAAGGTGGGTTGCGCAGCCGGACATGCCAGCTCGCCGGCCGCCGCTTCCCGGCCGGTGACACCGGATCCGCCGGCGAATCCGGTCGC
>DASXRA010000287.1:0-2623 GCA_036506855.1 Jatrophihabitantaceae bacterium | reverse complement strand
GCAGCTAACGCTCGAAGCGGACCTGGAGACGCAACTGGCGATACTCGGAGTTGTAGAACGATCCGAACAGCGGCGAGCTCGTGTTGGCCTGGACGTCGGCCGGCAGAAAGGCATTCAACGCGTTGTAGGCGCGGACGCCAATCCATGGCTCGAGGCCGAAGATCTTGAAGCGGTGCTCGACGCCGAGCTCCAGCCGCAGATAGATCGGGAAACGGTGGCCTTCATTGCGGAGCCCGACGAAGTCGAGCGCGTCATCGACGGTGGAATACGGCGTGCCGGTGCGCCAGTCGGCCGTGCCGAGCAGCAGCCACGTCGCCGCCGGCATCGCCCGGCCACGCGCGAGGAGCCGGTGCGGCACGTCGGCGTTCATCGGTGCGTAGGCATTCTTCCCCACGACCGGCCACATCACCGCGTCGAAGTAGTTCGTGAGGGAGTTGAGATCGCCGCGCGCCGTCGATCGCACGTACGACACGTTGAGATCCCACCCCGGCCCGTGCGTCAGATGCGCGCCCACTTCTGCCTCGCGATAGCTCGACCGCCCGCTGCTCGAGAGCCGCAGCTCGCCCGTCGCCCCCGTCCGGGCCGGATCGACAATCAGCTCGTCGTCGCCCGACCGGGCGATCACGCCGGCGTGGAGCGACACCGTCGGGCTGAGACGATGGTCGTAGCCGAGGTCCCACGTGCGGCTGCGCGGCGTGTCGAGATTCGGCATCCTCACGTGCACGAAGCGCGTCGCAGGGCCGAGCGGCGTGATGCCGTCGGCGGCCACACGCGTGTCGAGGGCGCTCTCGAACTGATCGAACGCGCCCACGGTCGACGGTGTCCGTTCATAAAAGAGACCGAACCCGCCACGCAGCACCGCGCTGCCCGGGCGGTTCAGCAGCACCGCGGTCCCGACCCGCGGGGTCAGGTTGAACCGATCGACGACGCCGTCGCGATCGATGCGGCCGCCGAACTCGAGGTACCACCGGGTATTCGGCTGAAACCGATCCTGCGCGAACAGCGCGACATCGGTGCTCCCGACCGACTGCGCCGTCGGAGATGCGAAGTCGAGCCGCCGCGCCAGGCTGCCGTCGACGCGCTCGATCAACACCGGCCTGCTCGCGCTGGTGCCGTTGTACTGGCTGTGCAGCAGGTCGAGGCCGGCCTTGAACAGATGCAGTCCGCCCAGCAGGTTGCGCGATCCGGACACCGCTTCGACCATCTGATACGTCGACGTGCCGCGGTGTTGCGTGTTGAAGAAATTGCCGAGCGTCGTCTCCGGCCGGAGCACCATCGCGGCGGCACCCTGCGGGATCACGTCGGTCAGGAATTCGTGCACCTGCACCGTCGTCTCGCTGAAGAGGGAGTCGGTCCAGAGCGCGCGCTCGGTCACGCCTGCGTGGTTGACGTGCGAGTGGATGTCGGCCGTCGCGTCGGGCGGAGTGAAGGTGCCGAGCGTCGCGAGCGTCGTGACGCTCGGAAACAGACCGCCGGTTGCGACCAGCGAATGGCGCGGCGAGAGGTTCGCATCGGCGCGCGTGAACGAGCTGAACCATTTCGTCGTGCGCAGCTCCTCTTCCGGACGGCTCGCCACGTCGCTGGTGCCGTAGCGGAATTGCGCCGTCTGCTCGACGAACAACCGATCCTTGACGATCGGTCCGCCGGTTTCGAGCCGCGGGCCGAACGCGCCGATGCCCGAGATTCCGAACATCGTTCCGCGTCGGGTCCGGAACGTCGGGTCGAGGTTGTTCAACCGCGTTTTCCACTGGTCGCCGGCGCGCCGCGTCTGAATGACGACCAGCCCCGATGAGAACCGGCCGTACTCGACCGCGTACGGGTTCGGCAGCACCGCCACCGAATCGATCGCACCGTCGGGGAGTGAGACGTGCGTGAGGCCGGTCGATGGGTCGACCAGCGTGCCCGGACCGAGCTGGACACTGGACTGGCTCGGACGCCCGCCCTTGATGCTGACGCCGCCCGGCACTTCGATGATGCTCGCGAGCAGCCGCAGCGCCGCCTGGAGACCGCCGCCGGGCGCGTACTGATCGAGCTCCTTGCCGCCGATGGCATCGCCCGCGGCCAGCGTGCCGGCGCTCGACACCACCGCCGTCCCGACCACCTCGACGGTCTGCGAGATGGCGGCGATCGGCAAATCGAGCGAGACGTCGGTGGTTTTCCCCGCCGTCACCACCGCGGGCACGGTCGTCGTCTCGAAGCCCGCGATCGCCGCGACGACGCGATACTTGCCGTCGGGCAATGCGACCAGGCGGAAATGGCCATCACCGTCGCTGAGCACCGTCGCGACCTCGCGATCGGCCGCATCGCGCACGGCGAGCTGGACGCCGCCGAGGCGAATGGCACCGCCCTGCGTCGAGACGACGCCGTCGATGACACCCGCTCCGGCCGCGCGCGCCTGCGCGGTCACGGCTGCGGGAGCCAACAGGCTGGTAACGAGGAAAAGATAGAAGGATCGGAGCATCCGAAACAGGGGGAAAACCCATTGTCGCCCGCTGATGCAGCCGTGTCCAGCACGACCGTTGCGCACTGACGAACTTGTAGGGGACCCTCAATCCAGGAGGGCGATCCTTTCAGGCGAGCCGACGCCGCCAAAGCAGGAGGGCGAGCCTTTCAGGCGAGCCGG
>DASXRA010000286.1:0-3019 GCA_036506855.1 Jatrophihabitantaceae bacterium | reverse complement strand
GCATGTCCATACCAACCGCGGGGCTCGTCATCTCGTGGGTGTGTTGGTACGTCGTGCTGGTGCTGATGTGGCAACTGCTCTCGACGGCTCGGTCGGTGCCGACGCGCTGGATGTGCCTGCTCATCGCGGCGTTCTTCCCCGGGCAAATCTACTATCCGGCGATCTTCCCGATCTCGCTGACCGTCGCCGGGATCCTCGGCTGCCTGTACGTGGCGTTGCGGACCTCGAAGGCCGCACTCGCCTGGGTCGGGTTCGTCGCCGGTTTCGTTGCCGGCTACAGCTACATCACCGCGATCGTCGTGGCTCCCGCGCTGTTGATCACGAGCCTGGTCGTGCCACGAGGCCGGCGCACGCTCCAGCTGCTCATTCCGGCGCTCGGTGCCGCCGCCGGCTTCGGCGCGGTCCTGATCACGATGAAACACGCCGTCGGCCTGTGGAACGCCTACTTCCTCAGTGCGCACAAGTACAACGTCGGTGCCCACCAGCCGATCGAAACGCTCATCAATCGAATGGTGGGGATGTGGAAGTACAACCCTCGTAACTGGCGCCTAACCACCACCGCGTCGCAGACCGCGGTCACGCTGTCCCTCGTCGTCCTGGTGACCCTGGTGACGATCGGCAGCGCCATCGGTGGCCGTCGCCGTGCTGTGGCCAGCCCTGTGGGCGCGGCGGGCACCGATGCCGGCGGGGAGGCCGCTCGCTCGATGCATCGGCGGTTCGCGGAGGCCGTCCAAGCCCGGATCTCACCGTTCGACCTGACCTTCCTTGCGACGGCGATCGGCATCTGGCTGGTGCCCTACATCGCTGGTGGCGCCGCGAGCACCTACCGATCAGAGGCGTTCGTCATCGTCAGCGTGCCGCTGCTGCGCAGGCTTCCACCGTGGCTGCTCGCAGTGCCGCTCGTAGCCGTCGTGGTCGTCTCGTGGCACATGTCGCCGTACTTCTTCAACAACCAGTTGGTCTGACGCCTGGCGCGTTGGCACCTTCTGCCTTGGTATCGTCCGCGGAATGCAGATCGATCGCGGTGCGGCCCGATCCGTCACGGCGAGCGGCCAGCCCGCCGGCTCGGCAAGCGTTCCGCCTCGTCGCCGTATCGGCATCCTGGTTGTCGCCTACAACGCCGAGGCCACGTTGGCTTCGACTCTCGACCGCATCCCCGTCGACTTCCGGGCGAAGATCGACGAGCTGCTGATCTGCGACGACGCCAGCGCCGACCGCACCGCCGAGGTGGCAGTGCAATGGCGCGCGGCCAATGACGAGACACCGACGACGGTCATCCGGCACCTGAAGAACCTCGGCTACGGCGGGAACCAGAAGGCCGGCTACCGGATGGCGATGGAGCGCGGGCTCGACATCGTCGTCCTGCTGCACGGCGACGGCCAGTACGCGCCGGAGTGCCTGCCCGACATGGTGGCGCCACTGGAGTGCGGCGAGGCCGATGCGGTGTTCGGCTCGCGGATGATGATCCCCGGCGCGGCCCGTCGCGGCGGGATGCCCGCATACAAGTGGATCGGCAACCGCATCCTGACCCGCATCGAGAACTCGCTGCTCGGCTCGGACCTCACCGAGTTCCACTCCGGCTACCGCGCCTACAACGTCACCGCGCTGGCCGGCGTGCCGTTCGAGAAGAACACCGACGACTTCGACTTCGACACCCAGATCATCGTCCAGCTGCTCGACCGCGGGAAGCGCATCGTCGAGATCCCGATTCCGACCTACTACGGCGACGAGCTGTGCTATGTCGACGGCCTGCAGTACGCGCGTGACGTCGTCCGCGACGTGGTCGACTACCGGCTGGCCAAGGTTGGATTCGGCACCCACGAGTGGGTCCCGAGCGACAACGAATACGGCCTCAAGGAGAGCGAGGGCACCTCGCATACCGTGCTCGTCGACATGCTCACCGGCGTGCCGCCGCGGCGCATCCTCGACCTCGGCTGCTCGGGCGGTCTGCTCGCCGAGCGCCTGCGCGGGCTCGGGCATCACGTGACGGGCGTCGATGGCGTCGAGATCGACGGCGTCCGCGATCGCGTCGACGAGTTCGTGCTGGGCGACCTCGAAGACGGCATCCCGGCCGATGTCGGCACCGGCTTCGACGTTGTGGTCGCCGCGGACGTCATAGAGCACGTGCGCAATCCGCGCGCGCTACTGAGTCAGATGAACGACCGCGTCGCCAGAGGCGGCGAGGTGCTCGTCTCCACGCCGAACTTCGGGCACTGGTACCCACGCGCCCGAGTGGCCAGCGGCATGTTCGACTACGACCGCCGCGGCATCCTGGACCAGACGCACCTGCGGTTCTTCAGCAGGCGCAGCCTCCTGCGAACCATCCAGTCCGCGGGGCTCGAGGTGCAGGAGCTGCGCTACACGGGGCTGCCGTTCGACGTGCTGTCGCGCGACGCCAGCCTGCGAACCCGCGCCGTGCGCCGGGTCGACGAGCTGCTCGTCAAGCTGCGGCCGACCCTGTTCGCCTACCAGTTCGTGCTGCGGACGACCCCCCGCGCCGGCGGGTCAGTCACCAGGCGCTAATTGCCGTCGTCGGGTCGAGGCACCGACAGCACGGAGGTCTGGTCCGGATACGGCAGGGCCGGAGTGAGCCCCCGCAGCCGGTGCTCGATGACGCCCGCCGCGGCGATCGCCTGGCGGTAGCGGCGGCGGCGACTGTTGTCGAGAACGATGATGCCGCCCGGTTCGAGGCGGGGCAGCGCCGCGGTGATGCACGCTTCGCGGGCGCGCCCGTCGATGACGATGAGTGCGAACGTCCCGCCGACCTTGTCGATGGTCGCGACGTAGTCGGCGAAGTCGAGCCCGGCCTGACCCTCCTTGGCCGAGGTCACGATCGGGTTGGCCGAGCGGACCGCCTCGACGACGTGCAGCTCGACGTTGCGGTGCGCGACGAGCGCCGGCCCGAAGTACTCCGCGAACGCGCGGTCGTGCTCGACGGAGTGCACCTCGTCGGCGCGCTGCGCGAGCCACAGCGTGCTCGCCCCCGCGCCGTACTCGAAGACCCGCACGGGGTGCGGAT
>DASXRA010000285.1:0-7990 GCA_036506855.1 Jatrophihabitantaceae bacterium | reverse complement strand
AGACACGCTGCCGCATACCGCCCGAGAGCTCGTGCGCGAACCTGCCGAGCACGTCGGGTTCGAGCCGGACGCTGGCCAGCAGTTCCTCGGCGCGGTGCCGGATCGCGTCGCCCGACAGATCCTCGCCAGGTCGCGCATGGGCTCGCAGGGTGTCGCCGAAGTGGTGCTCGACCGTGCGGACCGGGTTCAGTGCATTCATGCCGCTCTGCAGCACGAGCGCGAAACCGTTGCGCCGCTGCCGGCGTAGCTCCTCACCGTCGAGGGTGCCGATATCGACGCCGTCGAATCGGATCTCGCCGCCCTCCAGGCGGGCTGGCGGGCGGAGCATCTGAGTAAGCGCGTAACCGAGCGTCGTCTTGCCGCAGCCGGATTCGCCTACCAGGCCGACGAATTCGCCTTGTTCGAGGCTGATGTCGACGTCGCGGACCGACCAGATCCGCTGGCCCCGGGCGGGTTCGTAGGCAACGTTGACGCCGCGCGCTTCGAGCAGGGCCATCACTTCTCCCGCAGCCGCGGGTTGGACAGCGCGTCCACCCCGAAGTTGATGAGCGTGAACGACATGGCCAGCAACGCGATCGCGAGGCCGGGAGCGAAGGCGATCACCCACTGCCCGGTGAGCAGCGCGCTCTGCTGCTCGGCGTCGTGCAGGATCGTGCCCCAGCTGACCGTGTTCGGGTCACCCAGTCCGAGGAACTCCAGGCTGGCCTGTGCCATGACCGCCGCCGTGGCTGCCGAGAAGAAGCTGGCGGCGACGAGCGACGTCATATTCGGCAGGATCTCGCGGAACACCACCCGGAACAGGCGTTCACCGGAGAACACCGCCGAGGTGACGAACTCGCGAGCGCGCAGCGTCGACGCCTGGCTTCGGATGACGCGCGCACCCGTCGCCCAGCTGGTGAACGCGACGACGAAGATGATCGTCCACACCGACCGGCTCTGGATGTACGCCGCGAGGATGATCATCAGCGGGATCCCCGGGATCACCAGGGTCAGGTTGGTGACGAAGCTGAGCACCTCGTCGATCACGCCAGGGCGGTAGCCGGCGATCAGGCCGAGCGTCATCGCGACGAGCGTGGCGATCACGCCCGCGGAGAGCCCGACCAGCAGCGACACCCGAGACCCGTACACCATCTGGGAGAACACGTCCTGGCCGTTGCCGGTCGTGCCGAACCAGTTGTCGCCGCTCGGGTCGAGGTACGGGGTGAAGCTGGTGGCCGTCGGCGAGTGCGGTGCGATCAGCGGGGCGAAGATGGCGACCAGGATGATCAGGCTGAGCACGACCAGGCCGATGCGTGCCTTGCCGTTGCTCCACAGCGTGCGCAGCGCACGTCCGAGGAAGCGCAGCGGGCCCGGGACGAACCGGCTCGACCCGAGCGGGATCAGCGCAGCGTCGCCGGGCGCCTGCGGCGGCGGTACCGCGGTGATGATCGTCATGCGCGGCGCACCCTCGGGTCGAGACGGACGTAGAGCAGGTCGACGATGAAGATCGCCACGAGCATGCTCACGGTGATCACCAGGAACAGCGCCTGCATCAGCGGGAAATCGTGGTTCGCGACGGCGATGTAGAGCAGGTTGCCGAGGCCGGGGTAGCTGAACACGCCCTCGACCAGAACCGATCCGCCGACGACGGCGCCGAGCGACAACCCGAATGCGGTGACGTTCGGGAGCAACGCGTTGCGTGCCGCGTAGAGCAGGGCGACCGTTCTCGTGCGCAGGCCGTTCGCCTCGGCGAAGGTCACGTAGTCCTCGCCGAGCGTGTTGATCATGTTGTTGCGCATGCCGAACACCCAGCCGGACAACGTGGTGATCGCCAGCGTCAGCGCGGGCAGCACGCTGTGCTTGAACGCGTCGCCGAGGAACGACGCGCTCAGATTCGGGCTCGTCCCCTCGGCGTACCCGCCCTTGATCGGGAACCACCCGTATTTGAAAGCCAGGAAGTACAGCAGGAGCAGGCCGAGCCAGAACGGTGGGAACGCCGCGAAGAACGTCGCGCCCAGCGTCACCGACGAGTCAGCGACCGTGCCCCGGCGCCAGCCGGCGAACACCCCGAGCAGCGTCCCGACGACGAACGCGAAGATCGTGGTGGCGCCGACCAGCACCAGCGTCCACGGCAGCGCATTGCTGATCGAGTGCGCGACCGTCTCGGTCGGGAACGAGTACGACTTCCCGAACTTGAACTGGACGAGGTTCTTCAGGTAGTCCCAGTACTGCGTGAACCAACTCGTGTGCGGCACGCCGAGCTCGATCTCGACAGCACGGCGCTGAGCGTTGGTGATCGGCACGCCGGACGACGCGAGCTTGCCCAGCGCAGCGTCGACCGGCGAGCCGGGCATCAGCCGCGGCAGGACGAAGTTCAGCGTGATCGCCGCCCAGAGCGTGACGGCGAACACCCCCGTCTTGCGAACGAGATACCTCACGACGTCACGACTTGATCAGATGCGTGACCACCAGCAGCAAGGAGTTGTCGTAGCTCGTCGGCAGCGTGTACGGGTTGTCGGCGGACGGCCAGCCGGTGAAGTTCTTGGTGGAGAACAATCCCCAGCTGCCGCCGTAGTACATGAGCACTACCGGCACCTTGTCGTACATCACGTGCTCGAGCGTGTACGTCGCCTGCGACTGCGCCCCCGGGTCGGTCGCCGCGGCGAGCGTGGCCAGGGCCTGGTCGACGGTCGGGTCCTTGAACCGCTCGAAGTTGTTCGCCGTCGGCTTGTTGACCGGCGCCGCGAAGCTGCTGTTGAGCGCGTTGTTGAAGTCGGTGTACGGGTCGCCCGTGCCGCCGAAGCCGCCCATCGCCGCATCGAACGTGCCCGCCTGGGTGGACGAGGAGTACTGCGCGTACTGCGGGAGGTCCAGCGACACCTTGATGCCGACCTTGCCCAGTTGGTTGGCGACCTCCTTGGCGGCTGCGACCCAGTCACTGAAGTTGTTCGGCATGACGATGCTCATCGTGGCCTGCTTGCCGTTCTTGCCCACGAGCTTGCCGCCCTGCGACGTGTAGCCGGCCTGCGCGAACGCGGCCTGCGCGGCAGTCGGATCCTGCTTGACGATGCCCTGGTCGGGCAGGCTCGGGTCGAGCCACTTCTTCAGGTTGGGCAAGATCATGCCGGACTGGCTGCCCGCGTCCAGGTAACCGTTCACGGCCTTCGCGGCGATGGTCGTCCGGTCCAGCGCGAGCGACACGCCCTTGCGGAAGTTCGCGTCGCTGTACGGCGCCTTCGTCAGGTTGAGGTACAGCGTGATCACGCCGCCGGGCGGGAACCAGTACACGTTGTGCTTCGGGTCGCGCGACACGTAGGTCTTCTGCACGTTCGGCAGGAACGTGTACGACCAGTCGAACTTGCCGCTCGTCACGTCGAGCTGGTTCGTGTTCTGGTTGGTGGCCGGCGCCGGGAAGAGAACCTCGGACGGCGCGATCTTCGCCGCCTGCCAGTAGCTCGGGTTCTTCTTCATCGAGTACTGCGTGGGCGCGAACTTGTCGAGCGTGAACGGGCCGGAGCCGACCGGCGTGTTGTTCGTGAACTTCGTCGGATCGGGGATCGACGACCACGCATGCTCCGGGACGATCAGCGTCTTGGCGACGACGCCGGCGAACGGCACGTTGGGCGCCTTGAACGTCACCGTGAAGTCGTTGCCGGACGCGGCGACGCTCGCCACCTGCGCCCAGATGCCGTTCGTGTCGAGCGCGGGGAACTTCTTGAGCAGGTTGAAGGTGAACAGCACGTCGGCCGAAGTGAGGTCCTTGCCGTCCGACCACTTCACGCCCTGGCGGATCGTGAAGACCAGCGTCTTCGGGTCGGTGAACTTGTGCCCGGTAGCGACGAACGGCGTGAAGCTGCCGTCGATCGGGCTGCGGAACTCGAGCGGTTCGTAGAGCAGGAACGTCCCGTGCAGCCCGGTAGTCGACGCCTGGAACGGGTTGAAGTCCTCGACCAGGGTGGGGTTGCCGGAGTCACCAGCCTGGATGGTCAGCGTGCCGCCGGTCTTCGGTGTGTCGCCACCGCCGCCCTTCGAACTGGAGCCACAGGCGGCGACGGCAGTCACCGCCAGCGCAGCGATCGCTGCGCACACGAGCGCTGAGCGTGTTCGACGTGTCATGGTGCGTTCTCCTCATCCCTGCCGGGCGGGGGTCGTCCCGGCGATCAGACGGATCCGGGCGACACCCGGCATCGGTAGTGCGAAGTCGAACTGGGCCCTGCCGCGGGGTGCGACGTCGGGCAGTTGCTGCTCGTACAGCTCGTCCTGCGCGCGCAGATGCGCCCACAACTCGGCGTCGGGCCAGTCGACATCTTCGGGGCACTGCGCCACCACGTTCGAGTGCTGCTGGTCGATTCGGGCGAGCTTCACCTGGTACGACGGGGCGTCCAGCCCGGACAGGGTCAGCCGGATGCGCCGGTCCAGGCGCGGGTCGCCGTTCACCAGGTCGGAGTTGACCGTGCCGTTCCACACCAGGACGTCGACCGTGCCGTCGTCGTGCCGGGTGGCCCACGCCTGGACGAGCACGCCGGCGCCGTCGCCGTCGACACTGCTGCGCAGCACGTCGTCGCCTTGATGTGCCGCGAGGTGCACTGCCCAGTACCGCGGCTTGCGGAGATTGCCCACGCTGAGCAGGCCGAACCCGTCGTGGAACAGCCGAGGCGGACGTCCCAGCTCCTCGAAGTGGTCGCTGATCACCCAGTAGGCCAGGGCATCGAGCCGGCCCTGCGCGGCGGCGAAACCGCTCAGCGCGAACGGCGCTCCGATCACGCCGTCGTGGATGGGCCCGAAATGTGTCGGGCTGACGCCCCACTCCGTCCACCATGCCGGGATGCCCTCGAACCCGTGCCGGGCGACCGACGGCCGCGGGTCGAGCGGCAGGTTTCCATACGTGTGCGTACTGACGAAGTCGAGCGGCAGGCCGGCCTCTTCCGCGTACGCCGCGAGTGTCTCGATCCACTCGCCCGCTGCAGTGGACGGGCCGCCTACCCGCAACCTCGCGTCGACGCTCTTGACGGCGTGCGCCGATTCGGCATACAGGCGCAGGTAGTCGTCTCGCGTACCCGTCCAGAACACCTGCAGGTTGGCCTCGTTCCATACCTCGAAGGCCCACTGCTCGACCTCGTCGATGCCGTACCGCTCGACCAGATGGGTGGCGAGAGCCGCCACGAGCGAGCGCCACTCGTCCCAGTCGATCGGCAGCGAGATGATCCCTCGATAGGTGAAGACGGTCTGCTCCGGATCGCGGGCCATGACGCGCGGCATGAACGACAGCTCGACCACGGGACGGATACCGATCTCGAGCAGCTGGTCGTAGATCGCGTCGACGGTGCCGAAGTCGAATCGCAGCGTGCCGTCGTCGTCGCGGTGCACGACGTCGTTGTCGTCGTGCAGGATCGCGTGCGCACGGACGAGCGTGACGCCGAGGTCATCGTGCGCTTGCCGCAACGCCTCGGCGAACTCGGCGCCGATGTCGTGCCCGTTCTCGCTCGCGGTGAGGCGCAGCTGGGAAAGGCGCTCCGCGCCGACCATGTGCCATACGCGGTCGAGCCGTCCGGTGACCGTTGCGGCGTCGACCTCGACGCTGACCGCGCCTGCGGTGCCGGGCAGCGTGCTGGCGCGCACCTCGTCCGACCACGCCCAGGCCGGGTAGTCGGCACCGACAACAGCGCCGACGCGGTAGCGGTACTCGACGCCGTCGTGCACGCCGGTGTCGGCGAACTCGCAGGCCGGTACGGCCGGCACGTCGCTGCCGCCGTGGTCGAGGATGTGTGGTTGGCCGTCCGGACTGTCCGTCCGCTCGACGAGATAGCCGGCCGCACCCGCAACGGGATCCCAGCTCAGGCGCACGTGCCCGACCGCCGCCGCCGCGACCAGGCCGCTCGGCGCGGGAAGCGCCATTCGCGGATCGGCCTGCGACGTATCGGTAAGGCGCCGGTAGATCCGCTGCTCGAAGTCCTCGCGGACGGCTTCGGTCATGAGCCGAGACCCTTCATGAGCATCGCAGCGAGTACCGCAGCGGCAGCGCCCTCGGGCGCTGGATGTGCCAGCACGCAGCGAGGAGCGGAGTGGAGGGTCGAGGCGGGAGGCATAGTCATGACGAACTCTCCATCGGCTTGCCGGTCACCCGTCCGGCACACCCGCAGCTGCGCCGGATCACGAGCTCGGTCGGGAACACGACGGACCGCCGCGGCGCACCGGGATCGGCCAGGCGATCGAGCAATACCCGCACGGCCTGCTCACCGAGGTCGCGCATGGGCTGGCGGACGGTCGTCAGCGGTGGACGGACGTGACGGGCCGAGGCGATGTCGTCGAAACCGGTCAGTGCGATGTCGGCGGGCACGCGCAGCCGCATCGAACGCAGCGCGGCCAGCGCGCCGATCGCCATCTCGTCGTTGCCGAGGACGACCGCGCGCGGGCGCTTGCGAGCGGCCAGTACCGCGCGCATGGCGCGTTCGCCGCCAGCTTCGGTGAACCCGCCCTCGGCGTCGGGGACGTCGGGCGTCGACAGCCCGGCCGCGCTCAGCGCCTCGCCGAATCCGCTGAATCGCTCGATGGAGTCTGGTGATTGGGCCGGCCCGCCGATGAACGCGATGTCGCGATAGCCATGCTGCTCGATGAGGTGGGCCGTGACCTGCCTGGATCCCCCGCGGTTGTCGGCGCCGACGAAGTCGAGCCGGCGCGGCGCCGAGCCGGCCGCCAGCACGACGACCGGCACGCTGCGCGCGATCCTCGCCAGGTCGCGGTCGGACAGGCTGCGCGCCATCACCACCAGGCCGTCGACCTTGCCAGCGACCGACAGTGCGAGATCGTGCCCAGGCGCGTTGCGCGTGGCGGCGATCAGCACGGCGTCGCCGACCGCCGTGGCCGCTCGTTCCGCACCGCGGATGACCTGGTCGACGAACAGCGGGGACTCGTTCTCGGCCTCGCCCGTCTGGTCGAGATCGGGGAACAGCAGGCCGACGATGCCGGCCCGCCGGACCGCCAGCCCGCGGGCCGGGCCGCTCGGTACCCAGCGCAGCTCGCGAGCAGCCGCGAGGACGCGGTCTCGGGTCTCCGGCGAGAAGCCGACGCCCTCGCGCATTACGCGCGAGACAGTGGCGGTCGATACCCCGCTGCGGCGCGCGACCTCGTAGATCGTCGAGCGTTCCGGCACGCAGGCCCCGTTCTATGCGCGGTTAAGCGGTTACTCTGGTTAACCGCTTACGTAACCATGCGATCGCAGATGCGTCAATGGGCTGCATTGCGTTCGCCGAGTTCGCCGCCCTACGCCGTTTCGAGTTGTCACACTGCCCTTTCGAGTTGTCACCTTCCGGCGGTGGGTCACCCGCCGGACGTATGACAACTCGGGGTGAGGGCGCGGGGTGGGGGCGCGGTTCGGGCGGCGCAGCCGCTGTTGGCCAGGCTGCGCGTCCCCTGCTCGAACTCCCAGCTTCCCCCCTGATATCGCCGTCCGTCGTCAGAGAAACGCTCGATTTCAGCGGGGAAGCTGAGTTGGACGTGGTTGTCGCGGAACGGGCAGCTGTCAGGACGCGGTCAAGTCGGAGACCGCCGCTGGCGCGGCGGTCGCCGGCAGTGCGGGCCCGACGGCCGCTGGCGCGACGGGCGCTGGCTGCCCGGAGGCGACCGTCGCCGGCTGCGCAGGCGCGACCGTCGCCGGCTGCGCGGGAGCGACGGTCGCTGACCTCGGCGGGCGCGAGCGCCGGTGGCTGGTGACGATGATGGCGACCGAGCCGACGATGATCGCGCCGCCGGCAACGATGTTCATGCTGAACGACTCGCGGCCGATCAGCACGCCCAGGAACACCGCGATGACCGGGTTGACGTACGCGTACGTCGCCACCACGTCGTTGGGCAGCCTGCTGTTGGCGTAGATGTACGCGGTGAAACCAACCATCGCCCCCGGGCCGATCAGCCAGAGCCAGCCGAGCAGCGACGCGGTCGAGATCGCGCCGACGTCGAACCGGCCGAACTCGCCGGTTGCCGCTGCGCCGACGAGCATCAGCAGGCCGCCGGC
>DASXRA010000284.1:0-2353 GCA_036506855.1 Jatrophihabitantaceae bacterium | reverse complement strand
ACCTGGAAGTAGATCACCGAGTCGATGGCGACGGTCAGGTTGTCGCTGGTGATCACCGGCTGGGGCGGGAAGCTGACCACCTGCTCGCGCATGTCGATCAGCGGCCGCATCCGGTCGACGAAGGGCACCAGCACCGCCACGCCGGGGCCCTGCGTGCGCACGTAACGCCCGAGCCGCTCCACGACGGCGGCACGCGCCTGGGGCACGATCCGCACGCTGCGCAGCAGCACGATCAAGAACACGACCGCGACGATGAGGATCGCGATCAGGGCGGCGTTCATCCAATGTCCTCCGATGTGTGGGTCATGGCTCTTTCCAGACCACCGCGGTGGCGCCGTCGATCTCCATGACGCGAACCGTGGTGCCGGCCGGCAGTTGCTGGGTCTGGTCGTAGGAGCGCGCCGACCACTCCGCGCCGTTGAGCCGCACCCGTCCGTCGTGCGCATCGACCGCGGCAAGCACGACGGCCTGCTTGCCGACGAGCGCGGCCGTACCGGTCTGATGAGTGCCGACGCCGATGAGGTGACGGCGGGCGACCGGGCGCACGAAGGCCAGCAAGAGCGTCGCGGTCACGAGCGCGACGACCAGCTGAATCGCGGCCGGAGCGCCGACGCCCGCGGTGACGGCACCGGCAGCGGCGCCACCCGCGCACATGATCAGGACCAGATCGAGCGACATCGTCTCGGCTGCGGCGAACACCCCGGCTGCGATCACCCAGATCAACCAGACAGGCACACCGTCATCGTGGCACGAATCCGCTCGCAGCCGCCGGACGTTGTCCACATCGCGACCCGACCGTAGCCGGCGGGGTCAGGCGACAGGCGCCGTGACGAAGTCGATCAGTTCCTCGACGGCACGCAGCAGCGGGACTTCGACGTCGGCGAAGCTGTCGACGCTCGCGAGCACCTGCCGCCACATCTCGCGGGGATCGGCCACGCCCAGCGCCGCACAGACGCCGTGCTTCCAGTTCACGGTGCGCGGCACGTCCGGCCAGCGTTCGATGCCGAGAGCCGACGGCTTCACCGCCTGCCAGATGTCGACATAGGGATGCCCGGTGACGCAGACCGATTCGCGCCAGCGCGCCGTGCGCAGCCGCTCGACGATGCGGCTCTCCTTGCTGTGCGCGACGAGATGGTCGACGAGCACGCCGACGCGACGCGTCGGTCCCGGTCCGAACGCGTGCAGCTGCTCGTCGAGGTGGTCGATGCCGTCGATCGGCTCGACGACGACGCCCTCGACGCGCAGATCGTCGCCCCAGACGCGTTCGAGCAGCGCCGCGTCGTGGACGCCCTCGACCCAGATCCGGCTGGCCCGGGCAACCCTCGCCCGCGCGACCGGCGCCGCGAACGAGCCGGACGCGGTGCGGGCACGTTCCTGCTTGCGCGCGGCTGCCAGCGGCCGCACGAGGGTCACCGGCCGGCCGTCGAGCAGGAAGGCTGCGGGCAGCAGCGGGAAGTCGCGCCGCCGGCCGTGACGATCCTCGAGCGTGACCGTGTCGCGGCGTTCGCCCGCGTCGACGGCCTGCCCGAGCGCGACTACCGCGCCGCAGAACCTGCCGTCGGCGGTCTCGACGACCAGTTCGGCCTCGGCGGCGACCTCGGGAACCGTCCGGCGCCGCGGGCTTTCAGCGAGCACGTCCGCGTTGTAGTCAGGCACGTGCAGCGACGTTAGCCGCGTCGCTGGGGTCGGTCGGCGCGGCGCGCGGTCGTGCCGGAGAATCGTCGGTTATGGCACGACTTCGCTGCGGTGCTCTCGTCGCTTGGACGTCCGCGTGGCTGGCCGGTGTGGCCGCGTCAGACGACGTCCTGCGCGCGACCGTCGGCGACGACTCCCCGCACCATGTCGAGGGCCTGCCCCACGCACCCGCCGAAATCCCGGTTCCACTCAGCGAGGCGCTGATCACCTGGCGCCGGACGAGCGCATCGGTCCGGCTCGTGCTCCCGGTGGCGGGCGACGTGCGCGGACTGCCCGGTCCGGCACAGTTCCGCAGCAGCGCGCTCGACGCGGGCGAGGCCGTCGTGGGCGGCGGGCTCGGCCTGGTGCCCGACGTGGTGGAGCGCCATCCGAGCAGCGTGCCCGCAACGGTCATCTGGCAGGCCCACAGCGTCGACGAGCCGCCGCCGGACCCGCTGTCGGTCGCCGAGGCGCAGCACGACCTGACTGAGACGATCCGCGAGACGGCCAGCGCGCTCGCAGCCGCGGATGTGGCCAGGTGGACCGACGCGTTCGGCGACGCGCTGACCGACGCTCGGCGAGCCGGCGAACGGCTCGACCTGCCGCCCGGATTCCCGCCGGCCGCGGTGCGGCTGCTCGCCCAGGCCGAGCGCCTGCACGCCGTCCTCGACCTCGCCGC
>DASXRA010000283.1:0-3283 GCA_036506855.1 Jatrophihabitantaceae bacterium | reverse complement strand
GCGGAACGTGGCGAGCGTGCGCGGAATCGCGTCGTCGTCCATCGCGTGGTCTTCGGGGATCTCGACGACGAGCCGCTCCGGCGGCAGCCCGTAGTCGTGCAACAGCCGCGCGATCCGGACGGGCAGGCCAGGATCGGGCAGGTTGGTCACGCCGATGTTGACGGTCACGAGGATCGAGTCGTCGGCGCAGGACGACGCCCAGCGGACGGCATTGCGGATCATGAGCAGGTCGAGGTCCAGGAGCATGCCGGCCCGGTCGGCGATCGGGATGAATATCGAGGGAGGAACCGGCACGCCCTGATACGTCCATCGCGCGAGCGCCTCGTACGCGTACGCGCCGCCGGTGATCCGGACGATCGGTTGCAGGGCGGTGCGGATCCGGCCGGTCGCGATGTCGTCGACGAGGGCCAGCTTCAGATCGAGATCGTTGTTGTGCTCGTCGGACATCACGCGGCTGTACGCCACCACCGTGGCCTTCCCGGACCGCTTGGCCCGGTACATCGCCACGTCCCCGCGGCGGATCAGTTCCTCGCCATTGATCGGCGGATCAGCCGGGTCGACGCTTGTCAGCCCGATGCTCGCCCGCACCGGGATCTCCCGTCCCGAGATCCGAACCGGGATCGTGAACGCGTCCAGCAGTCGCGCCGCCAGAGCGGTCGCGTCGCCGTCGTCCTCGACCAGGATGGCGAACTCGTCACCGCCCAGCCGCGCAACCGTGTCGCCGGGCCGGACGCTCGCGCGCAACCGCTCCGCGATGGCGACGAGCAGCGCGTCGCCCGCGGCATGCCCCAGCGTGTCGTTGACAGCCTTGAAGTCGTCCAGGTCGCAGAAGACCATCGACACCGGGCGCATGTCGCGGCGATGCAGGTCCAGCGCATGCTGCACGCGGTCGTAGAACAACGACCGGTTGGCCAGTCCGGTCAGTGCGTCGTGGAACGCGTAGTGCCGCAACTCGTCTCGGTGTGCCTCGACGTCACGCACGAGGCGCTTGTTGTCGATCAGGGTCAGGAACTGCCGGACGAGCACAGCCAAGACGACGATCGCCGCGACCAGCAGCGCGAGCTGATCGCCCTTGCGCTGGATGATTGAGACGATCGTCGCGGCAATGCCTACCGCGACAAGCGCGTAGGGGAGGACGAGGTAGGTCGGCGACAGGTTGACCTTGACCGGACGGGTGTCCTCGACGTCGGCCGACAACGCCGAGAGTCCGATCAGCACGAACGCAGCCACCCACGCGATGTCGATGTAGGAACCGGTGTGGTACTCGCCGGCGGCGGTGAGGTAGGAGAACGCGCTGTCGGCCACCGCCATGGCGAGCAGGCCCGCGCTGAACGCGATCAGTCCGGACCTGACCTGGGCCTGCGCCAGCACCAGGACGGCGACCGTCAGCATCACGACGTCGCTGGCCGGATACGCGAGGCCGACGATCGTGCCGGCAGTGCTGTCCCCGCCCGCGCGGTAGACCGCGCCGAGGCTGGTCGCCCAGCTCAGGTTGAACAGCGACGCCGCCACCATCGTGCCGTCGAGCACGAGCCGCGGGCGTCCCGATCCGGAGAACGCCGCCGAGGGCCGGACGAGCAGGGCAGGCAACGCCAGCGCCGGGAACGCCAGGAACCCGACATCGGCCAAGGACGGGAACGGCGTGGCGCGGTTGCTGAGCACCTCGTAGTACGACCACAGCGCCTCGCCCAGCGCCCAGCCGCCTGTCGCGCCGGTCAGCAACAGCCAGGACAGGCGGTAACGACCGGTTGACCGCGACGCGCGCCAGGCACAGCACGCCGCAGCCACCGCGGCAGCGATGCATTCGCCGATGTCGTCGACGGCCAGGATCACCGACTCGCCACCGGGGCGTACCCATAGAAACAGCGCAAAACCCGCCACGAGCGTGATCGCGCCCGGCACCAGGGCACGGCGTTTCACCGCGGACGGACCCGTCATGGTCTGCCAATCGGCAGCGCGGTAGCCGATGTGAGGATTGGGGCGGCGGGCAGCCCGCGGCGCGCGCCCTGCGAGCGCGTCCCGCAGCGCGCCCCTTGCGGGCGCGTCCCGCAGCGCGCGCCCGGCGGGCGCGTCTGCCAGGCGATGGCGCGCGCTAGGCGTCGATCGCATCGTCGTCGAGGCCGAGCACCGAGAGGATTCCGGCCGTCACCTCGTCGGCCGAGCGCGCTGCGTCGACGACGTGGAGCAGGCCGCGTCCACGGTAGTAGTCGACCAGCGGTGCGGTTGCCTCGTCGAAGACCGCGAGGCGCGTCCGGACGACGTCGGGGGTGTCGTCAGCGCGTCCCTCGACCCTCGCCCGGGCCAGGATGCGCTCGACGAGCTCGTCGCGCGGCGCGTCCAGATAGATGACGGCGTCGGCGCCGACGCCTTCCTGCTGGGCCAGCCGCCGTGCTTCGTAGGCCTGGGCCACCGATCGGGGAAAGCCGTCGAGCAGGTACCCGCCGTCCTGACCGGCCTTGATCACGACCGGCATCAGCAGATCGATTATCAGCTCGTCGGGCACCAGCTCGCCACGGTCCATGTACTGCCGTGCTTCGCGGCCCAGCGACGAGCCGGCCGCAACCTCGGCGCGCAGCAGGTCGCCCGCGGCGATGTGGCGCAGGCCCAGACGTTGCGCAAGGCGCTCGCCCTGCGTGCCCTTGCCCGAGCCAGGCGGGCCGATCAACAGCACGTTCATCGTCACACCCTGGCAGCAGACGCCGAGAAATGCGACCGAACTCAGCACATCTATGCCACAGCCAACATCATGAAGAGGGCTTAGCGTCCCTTCTGATAGTCCCCGAGAGTGATTGCCCGCCTTACCCCCCGTTCACCGGCGTGGCGAAGGATCCTGCCGAGCCGTCCATCTATCGGAGGATTTCCCTTGCGTTCGACCCTTTTCCGCTGTGCCACGGTTATCGCCGCGACCGCCTGGCTGGGCACGGCGCTTGCCGTCGTCGCCAGATCGGCGGAGGCCGCGCCCTCCACCACTCTCGTCGTCAACGAGGTCTACGGCGGCGGGGGCAACTCCGGCGCGACGCTGACCAACGACTTCGTCGAACTGACGAACCGGAGCAGTGCGGCGGTGAGCGTCGACGGGTGGTCCGTGCAGTACCACTCCGGCGGCGCGACCGGCGCTTGGCAGACGACGCCGCTGACCGGCTCGATCGCTCCGGGGGCGTTCTACCTGATCGGCGAGGCGGCGGGCACCGGCGGCACGCAGCCGCTTCCGCCGACCCAGGCGAGCGGCACGATCGCGATGTCGGGAACGGCCGGCACGGTCGCGCTCGTCAACTCCACGACG
>DASXRA010000282.1:0-2030 GCA_036506855.1 Jatrophihabitantaceae bacterium | reverse complement strand
TGCTCGTCGTAGTTGATGAACACAGCCGTGCGCGCCCACAGGTCCGGCTTGGCCCACAGCGCGTTCAGCACGGTCTGGGTGTACGCCGCGCCGTCGACCGGGCGGGCCTGCGGGTGCTCGGAGTACGCATACGGCGCCACGACCCACGACACCGCGGGCAGCGTCCCTGCAGCGCAGTCGGCGATGAACTGCGCGAGCACGTGGTCGACGTTGTGGCCGAGGCCGGAGTTCGGCTGCCAGGCCGCTTTCACGGCCGCTCGATCCGCGAGCTGGTGGACCTTCGGATCGGACGAGGCGAGCGCGTCGTGGTAGGCCTGGAACAGCCACAACGGGTTGTCGCCGTAGTCGCCGACCCAGCCGTCCTCGCCGCCGCCGTCGCCGACCTCGTCGTTGGCGTACACCTGCCACGAGATGCCCGCGGCCTGTAGCCGCTCGGGGTACGTCGTCCAGTTGTAGACCGGGTTGTAGTCGTCGGGGTTGAACCAGGCCGGACCACCGGCAGTGCCGTGTGGGTCGATCGTGCCGCTCCAGTGGAACAGCCGGTTCGGCGTCGTCGGGCCCTTGATCGAGCAGAAGTAGTTGTCGCAGAACGTGAACGCGCGGGCGAGGACCCGGTTGAACGGCACGTCGCCCTTGTCGAAGAACGTCATGGAGCCCTCGCCGGTGTTGGCGATCCAGCCGTCCTGGTTGCCGCCGTCCCACTGCTGGTGCACACCGCCCCAGCTGTGGTCGTGCCCGCCGAGATCCTGACCGTCGACCTTGCTGGTGTCGACGTGCCAGGGCAGCAGGAACCCTCCGTCCGGACGGGACGGATCGGGTTGGTGGAACACGTCCTGCCCGTTCGCGAGACGCAACGCAGCCTTGTCGGCGAAGCCGCGCACGCCGCGCATCGTCCCGTAGTAGTGGTCGACCGAACGGTTCTCCTGCATCAGGATCACGACGTGTTCGATGTCGTCGATGCGACCCTGGCGCTTCGCGGCGGCTGCCTCGGCGACGCCCGGCGGTAGCGCGCTGAGCAGTCCGGCGGTGGCGGCCGTGGCGGCCGCTCCTCCCAAGAAAGTGCGGCGGCTGAGCTCACGGGGCATGGCGGGCCTCCTTGGTCGGGTCCGCCGAGTTTCGCGTGACCGGTCTACGGCGAGCCGGCATTGCGATGAATAGCGAGTGAATGGGCAGTAGGTTGCCGACATGACTTTCTCGATCGTGGCGCGAAGCTCCGACGGGCTGGCCTGGGGCGTGGCCGTCGCCTCGAAGTTCCTCGCCGTCGGCTCCGTCGTTCCCGCCGCACGGGCCACCGTCGGAGCCATCGCCACCCAGTCCTACGCCAACGTGAAGTACCGCCCGGACGGCCTGCGCATGCTCGCCGACGGCAAGTCCGCGCAGCAGACGCTCAACACTCTGCTCGCCGCCGACGAGGGCCGCGACCAGCGCCAAGCCGGCATTGTCGACGCGTCGGGACGCGCCGCGACGTTCACCGGACCCGCCTGCCACGACTGGGCGGGCGGCGTCGCCGGCAACGGGGCCGCCATCCAGGGCAACATTCTCGTCGGACCGCAGGTCGTCGACGCCATGCAACAGTCGTGGCTCGCGTCCGATCCGGACGCCCCGCTCGCGCGGCGGCTACTCGCCGCGCTGCGGGCCGGCGACGACGCGGGCGGCGACCGGCGCGGTCGCGAGTCGGCATCGCTGCTCGTCGTCACCGCGGGCGGCGGGTACGGCGGCGGCAACGACCTGCTCATCGACCTACGCGTCGACGACCACGTCGCGCCGTGCGCCGAGCTGGAGCGACTGCTCGACCTGCACCACGTGTACTTCGAGCCGCCTTCAGCCGACGCGCTCGTGCCGATGGCGGACGTGACGGCCGACATCGACCGCTGGCTCACCGCGCTCGGCTACCCAGATCTCGACGCCTGGCTCGGCGTCGAGAACTTCGAGATGCGAGTGGTCGACGGCAAGATCGATCGCTACGTCCTGGACGTCCTCGAACGTCAGGCGTCCAGCGTCTCCGCCCCTTGATCACGTGCGGTGCATCG
>DASXRA010000281.1:0-2738 GCA_036506855.1 Jatrophihabitantaceae bacterium | reverse complement strand
AGTCGGCAGATGCTCCGAGGAACACACCCGGCATGCCCCGAAACTCGGTCAGTCCAGCTCTTGCAGGGCGGCGGCGAGTTGGCCGTGCCATGCGCTGCGACGTGAGGCGTCAGCCGGCGGCGGATCGCCGAGCGGCACGCGTCGGCTCGTCACGCCGTAGGTGATCCGGTAGGCGGCGATCTCGGTTGCCAGGTGAAGCCAGGTGCCGGTGGCATCGCTCGGGGGCAGCAAGCCGAAGTGGTCGGAGAACCACGCGGGAAACAGCGCATAGTCGTCGACTGCTGCGGTGATCGTGCCGCGTAGTCGCTCCACCAACTCGCGCCAAGCATGCTCGCCCGCCGTGATGGCCGCACCGTGTTCGCGCTGGGCGAGTTCGTCGGCGTCGAGCTGCCGCCGGGCGGACTCTGCACGCTCGGTCAGCTCGACGCCGTCCCGCTCCAGCGCGACAAGTTCATCGCGCACGGTACGAAACTCGGCGGCAACCCGCATAGGCGTCGCCGCGCCCGCGGGGGCCGCGGCGACCGCCTCACTGAGCGCCACCGCCGTCGCGTACCGCTCGTCGAGTTTCGTGTTCCACTGCTGGTAATCGTCGACGTCGGCCTGCAGACGTTGCCGAGCGTGCGAGTCGAGCAGATGCCGCTTGAACTGTTCGCCGTGCTCGGCCGCCGCGGCCAGCTCGGCGAGCGTGCCGTCGACGTCGTCGAGTTCGCACTCGCGTGGCGGGTGCGGGCGCAGTTCGGCGCGAATGAGCCAGTCCAGTTTCTGGTCGATCAGCCGGAGCGCGCGAGCATGACCTGCGACGTCCGCCGCTAGGTGTTGCTGTGACGATTCGACGCGACGTAGGTCATTCGTACTGACCACGTCATCCACCTCGTGTGCGGCCTTCCAGCTCGGATGTGCGTTCCCGCCCGGCCGCGACGGAATCCATCAACGACGGGATCGCGGCCACGCCGATCGCGGGGAATACTGCCAGGCCCGCGATCGGCCACAACAACCCGCCGACCACCGCGACACCGGCGAATGACGCGGCCGCGACCGCCTTGCGCAGGTCGACAGCGTGCACGCCGGCCGCGCGGACCACGTCGCCATCCATCGAGTACGCCATCAAGGCCGACGTGAACAGGACGCCTGAGCCGATCGCGATCCGCACCGCACCGGGAACGACGCCGGCCCCGGCAAGCGTCACGACGCCTGCGCCGGCCACCCCGATCCCGGCCACGATCCGCCACAACCGCCGGCGCTCGACGGCCTGCGCCTGCTTGAGGCGGGCATCCAGCTGACGGTGCTGCTCGGCCGTTCTGAGTGCGGCGAGATCGTCCTCGATCTCGAGCAGCTGCGACGTCGCCAGAATCATGGCTCCGGCCGCCGCTCGATATTCGCTGTCGTCGGGATCCGTCTCGCGCAGGCTCGCGTGCTCACGCCGCAAGGTTTCGCGCTCGTCGTCGACCAGGTCGGCCAGCCGGTTCACCCGAGCGACCAGTTCGTCCGGCACGTAGTCGCCCGCCACGATCACATTCTGGCAGCCGGCGGGCAGTCTCCTCTATGGGGCGGAATTCCACTGGACGGGTGGCGGCGTGGTGTAGACGCGGACGTCGTCGACCTGGAATGCGTTCGGGAACACGGTGGTCGCGTCCGGTGGCCCACCCCTAGATGCGGGCGCCCAGGTGCCGCTGTTGAGGATGATGTACATCGGCGTGTTCGAGATCAGGTTGGCGGTCGTCCCGTCGATCTCGTGGACCATCTGCCCGTCGACGTAGTACATGATCTTCGCGGGCGAGCTGGTCGTCCACCACATGCCGTACGTATGCCAAGCCGTGGTGGGCGCCGCCGAGTACAACCACGCGCTCTGCCACATGCTGCCGGCATTCGAACCGGTCGCGAACGGCTGGCCTATTTGCATTCCCTCGATGCTTCCGAACCATTCTGCGATATCCATTTCGGGTGGCCAATTGCCGTTCTGTGCGGCCAGCCAGAAAGCGGGCCACAGACCACGACCGGCGGGGAACTTCGCGCATATCTCGAAATAGCCGCCCGTTCTCGAGAACTTGGCCTTGGTATGCATCATGGCTTCGCTGTACGGAATCGTCCCGATCGAAGGCACGTCCGGGTCGGTGACCGGGACGTTGTTGGCGATCAGGCTGGCGACACCGTCCTTGACGACAAGGTTCTGCGGCAGGATGTAACTGCCGTACTGCCTGTTGTGGTAATGCGTGCTGCCATTGAGCCCGCCGAACGGCAATGCGCCGGCCGTCCACTTGGACGCGTCGATCGTGTCGGAATTGAACTCGTCGTCGAAGACGAGGCTTCTTGCCGGATCGGGCGGTGCGCCCCGACAGCCCTCGGCAGCAATGGCAATTGTCGCGTCGCTGGTGGACGTGCCGCCGTTCGACGTCGTCACGGTCGCCGTGTTCTGGACGCTCGCACTCGTCGATGACGAGGTATGGCTCAAGACGTGCACCCAGTACGAACCGCCCGGGTCGAGGCTCACCGTCGGAAACGAGATCGACTGCGTGCCGACTGCGCCAACGGCTGTGCAGCGACTCACGCCGCCCTGCCCGTCGACGACCCAGCTGAGATTGGTCGCCGCCGGAAGGGCGTCGGTCAGCTGCACGTCGTGCAGCGTGAACTGAGCGGAGTTCGAGACGGTCACAGTGAATCCGATGTCCCGAAACGGCGCCACCGACGCGCGGTCAGCGACGGTGGTGAGGCCGATCTTGTGCGGCGGCGCCGAGGTCGGC